>JAFRRE010000103.1 GCA_017428285.1 Bacteroidales bacterium
CAGCCAGTTTCACCAATCTTCAAACATCATGAAAAGCTTTCGCCATATCACTTCCATATTGATGATTCTGCTCATCGTTGCCCTTGCCTCTGGCACGGTCGTCGAGAAGCTACACGGCAACGACTTCGCCCTTACCCACGTCTACAGCACATGGTGGTTCATCGCCCTTTGGGCTGGCTTCGGCGTCGTCGGTGCCATCCTGACCTTCAGCAACCGGAATTGGAAACGACCTGTCGCCCTTACTTTGTTCCTCTCCGTGGCCTGCATCCTTATCGGTGCCTTGCTCACTATGCTCACGGGGCAACACGGCGAGATGACCCTCAAACCCGAAGTGGCGACCTCGCAATTCACCATCGAGAGACACGGCAACACCAAAGAATGCACACTGCCCTTCAGCCTCACCCTCGACCGCTTCGAGGTGGAGACCTACCCAGGCACCCACTCGCCCATGGACTTTGTGAGCTACCTCAAAGTCGGCGACGGTGGCGCAACAGAAGATGTCAAAATCTCGATGAACAACATCTTGAAACACAAAGGCTACCGCTTCTATCAAAGCGACTACGACGACGTGGGCAACTCAGTGCTCAGCGTCGCCCACGACCCTTGGGGCATCAGCGTGACTTATGCGGGCTACATCTTGCTCCTCATAGCCATCATTCTTGCCTTTGCCGACAAAAACGGCGAGTTCCGCTCATTGCTGAGAAAAGCTTCGGGGAAAGCGGCCATCGTCGCAGTGTTGCTGACTTTGGGTGTAGAAAACAATGTATTGGAGGCCGGCCCTTCGACAGGCTCAGGGACCTCAAACCTCGTGCCGCGCACCCTGCCCAAGGAAAGCGCCGACAAGATGGGCCAGATGTATGTGATGTACAAAGGTCGCGTGTGCCCCCTACAGACTTTGGCCAAGGATTTCACCACCAAGCTTTGCGGCAATGCTCGCTACCAAGGCCTCACACCCGAACAAGTCTTTAGTGGCTGGATTTTCTACTTCGACGATTGGAAAAACGAGCCCATGATGAAAATCAAGGGCGGCTTCGTGCAGGAGAAACTCGGCATCGAGGGGAAATACGCCCGTATGACCGACTTCCTCACTCCGACGGGCGAAAACAAGCTCACCGACACCATCAAGGCCCTGCCGATGGGCGACCCGAAACGCAAGAAATTCAGCGCAGCCGACGAGAAATACCAGCTCATCACCATGCTCAACAACGGACGACTGCTGAAGCTCTTTCCCCATGCCGACAGCACCCAAAACATCAGCTGGTACTCGCAAAGCGACAAACTGCCCTTGGACCTCCCAGAGGACGAATACCTTTTCATCCGCAAGCAACTCAGCCTCTGTCAGGAATACGTGGTAAAGAAAGACTTCAAGGCATTGGACGAGGTGTTCGAGAAGACCAAAGTCTACCAAGAAAAAAATGCAAAAAGCGTATTACCCTCAGCGACACAATATCGCGCCGAGCGACTCTACAACCGCCTCAGCACGGGCAAATGGCTTGCCATGGTAAGCATCACCTTGGGGCTGATTTGTTTTGCCCTGTCGCTCATCTGCATGGGCAAGAAAAAACCGCTTTACAAACCCGTATGCATAGCAGGATTGGCTTGGGTGATTGGTTTGTGCGCGTTCCTGGCCCTGCTCTTCGTCCTGCGTTGGATTGCGGGCGGTCACGTCCCTATGGCAGGCAGTTTCGACTCGATGAACCTGATGGCCCTTGCCATCTGTGTCATTACGTTATGCACGGTGCGGAAATACGAGATGGCCTTGCCTGCCGGCCTACTGACCAGCGGTTTCGTACTGCTGGTGCAGATGATGGGCGGTGCCAACCCACCTGTCACCCATCTGATGCCCGTGCTCTCGTCGCCACTGCTCAGCTTGCACGTCACGGTCATCATGATCGCCTATGCCTTGCTGTTTTTCATCATGCTCAACGGCATCAGCGCCGTGGTGGTACGCCTCACGCAACCCAACAACTTGGCCTATCTTGAGCGCCTGCAAGACATCAGCCGCATCATGCTCTATCCTGCCGTCAGCCTGCTCGCCGCTGGAATCTTCATCGGAGCAGTGTGGGCCAACATCTCGTGGGGCAATTATTGGTCGTGGGACCCAAAGGAAGTTTGGGCGCTCATCACCTTGTTGGTTTATGCCATGCCGATGTTCCACAACGTGATGACTTCGTTCCGCAAACCGATGTTCTTCCACATCTACAGCATCATCGCCTTCCTCAGCGTCATCATCACCTATTTCGGCGTGAATTTGATTTTAGGCGGGGTACATGCCTACAATTGATGAACCAGACATAATACCGCATTACTCAAATAATTCCTTTTGCAATGATAGTTTTTTCTTACTTTTGCAAAGAATAAAACCTATCATTCTATGAAAAGACTATTATTTGTCACACTGTTGGCCATCATGGGTTGGGAGCCTGTGATGGCTTGCACTAACTTAATTGTAGGCAAGAAAGCATCTGCCGATGGCAGTGTGATGTGTACCTACAACTGCGATGGCTTCGGCTTCTCCGGCTCACTTTCCTACAGTCCATCGGGACAACATGAAAAAGGCGAGCTCATTGCCATTCACGGCTGGGGGCCTTCGCATGAGGGACAATATGTGAAACAAGTGGAATATACCTATAATGTAGTGGGCCTGATGAACGAAAAGCAAGTGACCATCGTGGAGACCACCTTCGACGGACGATTGGAGCTGGTCAACCAAGAAGGCCTGTTGGACTATTTCTCACTGATGCGTTTGGCTTTGCAGCGCTCCTCGACCGCTCGGGAATCTATTCGCTGCATGGTGGAACTCGTTGAGGAATACGGTTATAACAGCAGCGGCGAGACCCTCACCATCTGCGACCCCAACGAAGCTTGGATTATGGAAATCATCGGTAAGGGCCCTGGCCGCAAAGGTGCCGTTTGGGTGGCCTTGCGCATCCCCGATGACTGCATTTGTGCCCATGCCAACCTGAGCCGCATCCGTCAGTTCCCGTTGGAGAAACGTTCCAAAAACAGCATCAGCAGCAAAAACCTCAAGAAAATCAATAATCCTGAGATTGAATGTGTCTATGCGGCTGATGTGATCAGTTTCGCCAAGGAATGGGGCTATTTCAAGGGCAAGGACGAGGACTTCTCGTTCCGCGATGCCTACTGCCCCATAGACTTCGAAAACGTACGCTATGCCGACGCCCGCGTGTGGAGTTTCTTCCGCCACCACTATAGTCACGAAGAAATGGACAAATACCTCCCCTACATCAACGGCGACTTTAACGTCTGCGACCATCTGCCGCTTTGGATCAAACCCGATAAGCCATTGTCCTTGCGTGACTTGCAGAATGACATGCGTGACCATTTTGAAGGAACACCATTAGACATGACTTCCGACATGACGGCAGGGCCTTGGGGCATGCCCATCCGTCCACTTCCAATGCATTTCAAGGATAGCGACAGCATCCCTTATTACCGTGAGCGTCCCATCGCCACGCAACAATCCGGTTTCACCATGACCTGCCAGATGCGCTCATGGCTGCCTAACGATGTGGGTGGCGTCACTTGGTTCAACTGCGATGACGCTAACATGGTGGCCTATGTGCCGCTCTACTGCTGCATCACGCAAGTGCCCGATTGTTTCCGTCAGGAGAACAACCCTCGCAATGAGTTCAGCGACAAGTCAGCTTTTTGGATGAACAACTGGGTGTCCAACATGGTCTATCCTCGCTATTCGATGATGATTGGCGACCTCCGCAAAGCACAAAACGAACTGGAGGACTATTATTTCGCCGACCAAGACAGCGTACTCACCGCCATCGAAAAGATGACTCCTGCCGATCGTCAAGGCTACCTGAACCGAAAGAGCATTGCCTACGCCGACAAGATGATGCAGCGTTGGGACAAATTGGCCAAATACCTCATTGTGAAATACAATGACCAAGTGGTGAAGCGTGTCGACAAAGACGGGAACTTCGTGCGTTGGGGCTACGAAACGCCTGGCTACGACCAACAATTCATCGATGCCATCGGCAAATCCACTGGCGGCCGCTACAAACTGAAAAAGGTCATTGAACGAAGAGAAAGGTAAGCAACTTCTTTTACTTTACCGCCTTGATCTTTCCACCCTTCCGCATCATGGCATCCCACCAACGGGCAGGCATGAGCGCATGCATAACCCTGCCGGAAATCGAAAAACGACCGCGGGAATAGCGTGCTTTGGGGTGACGGCTGTTGACAGCGCGACTGATGGTCTTGGTAATGACGGACGGCTTTGACAGGAAATTGGTCTTATAGAACCAATCTATGTTTTTGGCCCACTGTGTGCCGACCTCTTCGTAAGCCGTACCGGCCGACGCTTCCATGAGGTGTTTGGCTGCGATGGGACCCCAATCGGTCTTGATGGCACCTGGCTCAATCATCACCACGTCGATGCCAAAGGGTTTCATCTCCATACGCAAGGCATCGCTAAAGGCCTCAACAGAGTATTTGGTCACATTGTACCAACCACCCATGTAAATCACCATCTTGCCCGCTATCGATGAGGTGTTGACGATGCGGCCACTCCCCTGCTTACGCATATAGGGCAGTACCAACTGCGTCAGCCGCGCCAAGCCAAAGACATTTACTTCCACCTGCCGACGCGCATCCTCAAGAGGAACGGTCTCGATCGTACCGAAGTAACCGTATCCTGCATTGTTGACCAACACGTCAATCCTACCTTCGGCTTGTATGACAGCCTCAACCCCTTGAATCATTGACGCTTCATCGGTGACATCCATCTTAATCACCTTCACACCGTATGTCTTCAAAGGCTCCATCAGCTCTACCCTTCGGGCGGCAGCATATACCTTATGGCCTTGTTGGGACAAAGTCTGGGCAGCGTCGAAACCAATGCCACTGCTGGCCCCTGTGATAAGAATTACCTTGTCTTTCTTCATAATGGTTGCAAAATTACAAATTCCCGCAACGATTCCACAAGGATTCGTGTTTTTTCTGTAATTTTGCCGCTTCTTTTTGAACAGGTAGATGAGCAATATTTTTACATAAAAGACGCGAGACACGGGACTGCGAGACACGAGATATTGAACTTGTCCCGTGTCCCGAAGTCGCGTGTCCCGAGTCAAAAGCTACTGTACTTATTTTTGAACATTTACTTTAAGGTAGAACCACGATGAACACTTACAAACACGAAGTAAAATACTACGAATGCGACCGCATGGGTGTGACGCATCACTCCAACTATGTTCGCTTCATGGAAGAGGCCCGTGTCGACTGGCTCGACCAACTGGGATTCGGCTTCGAGAAAATCGAAGCGGAGAATGTCTTCTCCCCTGTCATTTCCATCTCATGCGAATACAAACATCCTACGACTTTCAAAGACATTATTGAAATTGAGGTGAAAATCAGCAAGATGAGTGAAATGAAGTTTGAGTTTGAATACACGATGCGCTCCAACGGCAAGTTGGTCTGCCTTGGTCACAGTGCACATTGCTTCATCGAAAACGGTCGTCCCGTGGCCATCTCAAAGCGACTCCCCGACTTTTATCAATCACTAAAAAGCTATATATCAACTGAATAATGCATAAAATTTTTGTCCCTTTATACCGTTACTTCAACAACCACAAGGTCTTGATGTACCTGATTATGGTCATCTCGGCAGTGGTATTTGTTTTCTTTGGGCTGCGACTCCATTTCGAGGAGGACATCTCTAAGCTTTTGCCTACCTCAAGCGTCGAGAGTCAGCTGGCCTTCACCTCCATCCAGCTCAAAGACAAGATTTACCTTCAAGTGACCTCTGCCGATGAGCGTTTATCACCAGAAATCCTCGCCGAACGGACAGATGAATTCGTCAACCTGCTCTATAAGAAGGATTCCACGACCCATTACATTGGCAATGTGCTGTACAAAATGGAGCCTGAGGTGGCCATCAATGCCTTGGACTTTGTGCTTGAGCATATCCCTTCCTTCATCGACACCTCAGCCTACAGTAACTTTGAGAAAGCCCTTGAGCCTGAGGCCATCCAGAACCAGATGTGGGTCAACTACGAGCAGATGATGGAAGACGAGACGGGCGACATTACCCAAGCCATCATGTATGACCCGCTCAACTTGCGTGATGTGGTGCTCGGCGATGTGATGCAAGGCGCTGTCAACGGCTTCAACATCATCGACGGACAACTCTTCTGCCCCGACAGCACCGTAGCCATCGCCTACCTTGCTCCCGCTTTCCAATCCTTGGATTCGAAGTCGGCCAACAAGTTCGCCAAAATGCTGAAACAAACACAAGAGGAATTCGAAACCATCCACCCAGACATCAAAGTGCATGCCCACGGCGACCCCATCGGCAGTGTTTCGAATGCGGGACGCATCCGCTCCGACCTTGTCGTGACCGTAGGTATTTCCCTGGTTTTGATATTGATCCTTATCGGCTTGTGTTTCAGAAACCTTTCTTTCATCTGGGAGCTGTTGTTACCTATCATCTATGGCACAGCCTTCTCGTTGGCGGGGATCTTCTGGATTAAGGGAGAGATGTCGCTCATGGCTTTAGGATTGGGTGCCATCGTGCTAGGTGTGGCCATCAGCTACAGCCTGCATGTGCTCATCCACCATTTCTTTGTCGGCGACCCCGAAAAACTGCTTCAAGACGAGTCCACGCCTGTGTTCTTGAGCTGTATCACCACAGTGGGCGCCTTCTGCAGCCTGCTCTTCACCGACAGTGACCTGCTCCGCGACTTCGGGCTGTTCGCCTCCTTCGCTTTGATAGGCTCCACCCTTTTCGCCTTGATCTTCCTGCCTCATTTCTTGCCTGCCCGCAAGGCCGACAGCAACAGCAAGACCTTCCGCCGCATCTCTCGCCTCAACAACCTGCCTTTCGACAAAAAGCCTTGGTTCTTGATATTGATTGCGGTCATCGTAGTGATAGGCATCATTTTCTCACCCAAGGTGAAATTCGACAACGACCTCCGCAACCTCGACTACAATTCTCCTGAAGAAACCATGGCCGAGAGTCTTTACAACGCGAAAAACAACGACGGCTTCTATCACCTATATTTCGCTACTGTTTCCACCAACCTTGACGAGGCCTTGGAAGCCGACAAGACGCTCATGGTACTGCTTGATTCCCTAAAGCAAGAAGGTGCGGTGCATAGCTATACCGATTTCATCCCCAAGCTCTTCGTCACCCAGGCCGACCAAGAGCAACGCATTGCCGCATGGAACGACTTCTGGATCGAAGAAAGGAAAGCCTACGCCATCTCACGCGTTGAGAAAGGCGCTTTGGAATTCGGCCTCGACCCGATGATGTTCTACGACTTCAAGGAGCTCTTGGATGCCGATTACGAAGCCGCCTCGCTGATGGAAAGCGGTGTGGTGCCCGATAACCTATTGGGCAACTTCATCGAATGCAATGCCGACAACCAATATATGGTGTTCACCGATGTCTCCATGGACTTCGATGAGAAAGACATTGCCACTGATGCCTTGGTCACCAACCCCAAGACCTTTGTTTTGGAGCCGTTCTACTACTGCAAGAGCATGGTGGAGGTCATCAACGACGACTTCAACATCGCCGTGTGGATTTCCTCGCTGTTTGTGCTGTTGATCCTCTTGATTTCCTTCCGCAACATCATCACTGCCCTGCTGTCGTTCCTTCCCATGGTGCTCAGCTGGTTCATGGTGCAAGGCTACATGGCCATCATCGGGCTGGAGTTCAACCTCATCAACATCATCATCTCCACCTTCATTTTCGGAGTGGGTGTCGACTACAGCATCTTCATCACCGAAGGCTTGCTCAAGCAAGCGCGCACGGGCGACCGCGACGTGCTCACCTGGCACAAGGTGGCCATCTTCTTCTCGGCCATCATCCTGGTTATCGTGGTGGCCTCGCTCCTCTTCGCCGTCCATCCTGCCATCCGTTCCATCGGTCTCAGCACCCTCATCGGAATGGCCTCAACCATAATGATTTCGTACTCACTGCTGCCGTTCGCGTTCTGGAGGTTGATGAAGTGGCCGTGGTATAAGAGGAGTGTGATGAAGAAGGCTCTGAAGAAATGAGCTATTCTTCCTCCAATCCCGCTTTTTTGTCTTGGTAAAAAGCCACCGTGCTGACAGGTATTGATAAGCACCCTGTCGAAGCCATGTTCGATGAGGTGTGCCTTACATTTGCTTAGGAAAAACGGACGGAGGTAGATGTAATGCATGATGCGTTTTCCAAAACAGAAAATGACTTTTGTCCAAATCTAACAAAAAACCATAGATTTGGAC
>JAFRRE010000104.1 GCA_017428285.1 Bacteroidales bacterium
ACGATTGGGGAAAACCAGAGAGACGCCAAACATCATGTAGCCGCCTACAATCACATAGTCGAAGAGAACCAAAAGTGTGTTGAGGAACTCGGAGTAAGGTTGTTCACTGCAAGCTAAAACCACAAAGTTGTTGAAAAAGCCAAAACCATGCAAGATTAAGACAACAGCAAAAACCCTTTGAAACTGGTAGTTACGGTGTTTCAAGAGCATGTAAATGCCGCATAATGTCAATAAACATTGCGTCATGCCAGACACGAAGCATAGCAGCAATATGTAAAACAAGTCGGTGTCCATGTTGGCAAAGATACGGTTTTTCTCTCCGCTATTTAACATACCATGCCATTTATCTGGATTTTTTACGCATTGCAACTAAAATTTTACGCAATGACGAAAACTGGCTGTGATTTTTACGCATTGCAAACCAATTTTTGGGCGAATGAAAGACCGATGCAAGGAATTATGGTGACATTTGCTCAAATTTAATTTCATTCCAACAATTAACCCCGACGAGCCATAATGGGTAATAACCATGGCACATTAAAACTATGAAAAAGAAAAAGGTATTTGCAACCCTGTTTTGCGCAGGCATTTTTGCAACCTCGCTCATTCTCGCTTCCTGCGGAGGCGGTGGAGATAGCGAAACAAAAACGAAAAACGAGGTGAAGTTCCAGAAATCCCCGAAGAACGAGATTTTGGGTGATTTGGTGAACATTTCATGTGAGTATGCAACCAAGTGGAACGCCAGTGAAGCGGAATATGAGGAAGCCAGACAGAAAAACATGGAAAAGTATGCCGACAACAGTGACAAGAGGGAGCAAAACTATCTAAAGATCAGTGAAAGTCACAAGGAGAGAGGGAAGCAGATTGTGGCAGATGCCAATGCTGCCCTGGAAAAGGAAATGGCTGGGCTTATCGGCAAGGACATTCCTTCCGAAGTTGAAGGCGGCTTGGGTTTTGAGGTTGTGGAATGTAAGATTACAGGAATTACCAAACATGCGACAAGTTGCAACAGGACAACGCTCACCTTTAATTACAAAGTGAAACCTGTGGATGCAAAGATAATCGAAAAACTCGATTCGTATTCATGGCTTTACAAATCTCTTGATGCCAACGGGAATGTTTTGCTTGACTCCCAAGGCAACGAAATAGCAGAGGTGGGGGGCTTCTCCTATAATGAAAAGAAGCAACTGAAAAACGGGGAGATTGTAGAAAAGGAGGGTTGGTTTGTACTGCAACCAAGTTATGCTAACTTCGCGAAAATCAAGTTTGTAAAGAGAGTCTATTAAGACTTTTGATAATACTGTTAATAGAATTTAAATTCAAACGACGATGAAAAAACCAAGTTTCAATCTGATTTTGGGCGCAGTGTTCGCCATTTCTGTGTGCCTTTTTTGGTCATGCCAAAAGCCTGACACGCCAGACAATCCAACTCCCGATACCCCAACTCCTGACAATCCCACGCCCGACAACCCCAATGATGTTGTGGTAACTAACGGCTTGTTCTGTTACTTCAACTTCGATGGCGACGAAATTGCGGACTGGGGAGGCAACTACACCGCCGTCAACAATGGTGCCGTGGCTTCGACCGACACGCCGAGCGGCGAGGGAAAATCGATGCAATTCAGCGGTGAGTCGTTCATCGAAGTGAACGACAACATCGTTCCTGGAGGCAGGCCATTCTCCATCAACATTTGGTTCAAGACTGGAAGAAACAACCAATATCTGATAGGCAGCAGCACCTTCTTCTACGACAGCCCCAAGTCGGCATTGGGTTTCGATAACCATAGTAAGATTTATTATGCCTCTGGGCGTAACAACAATCTGCTTCATTGGACAACCGCTGGCTCGACAATCGAATATGCCGACAATGGCTGGCATATGCTGACGCTTACCTACGATGAAGCGGTTGCAATGATTTATATCGATGGAGTCTTGTTCGAGACAAAAGAATCTGTGGATTTGAGATGGGGAATTGATGTTGAGACCATCTACTTTGGCGTCGCCACGACAAAGAGTGGCAAGTTAGGGTACTACAATGGCAAGCTCGACAACTTCCGCAGCTACAACCGCCCATTGACGGATTCTGAAATACAAACGCTATACAACGCTAAGCAATAAAAGAACAAAAACGTGACATTTTTTTGGTGGTCTCGGAGATTATTCTGGGATCACCTTTTTTTTGCCATTCGTCAATGGGTCATAAAACCATGTCTTTCAATTTGCGAGATAAAAATCGACAACCTACATCAACTGAGGGATAATTTTGTATTTTTGCCCATTCAAACATTCAGATTCCTAACAAAATAAGCCTAAGAGATGAAAAAGACTATTGTTTTCCTTTTTGCAATCGCGTTCTCGCTGCTTTCGAGAGCGCAAAACATCAGTTTTGAGCAGTATTTCCTTGATGAGGGATCGCTGCGTATGGATGTCTTCCAATGCGGCAATTCAGAGGGCTCACACTATGTGTTTGAGCGTTTTGTCATCGAGCCCTATTTCGGTGGCTCAAAGGTCAATCTGGTTGATCCTTTCAATTATGGGACAAACCGAGTGAAAGTGATTGACGCTCAAACTAATACTCTCATATATTCGAGAGGTTACAACACCTTGTTCCGTGAGTGGCAAACCACCGACGAAGCGAGGGTGATGGAACGTTGCTATGAAGAGTCGGTGAGTATCCCGTTGCCTCGCAATGAGGTGTATGTCATTCTCGAAATCAGGAATTTCGATGGCGAGTTTGAAGAAGTGTTCTCGAAACTCTATGAACCTGATGAGATGTTCAACACTACCGAGCAGCGCTATGTGTTTCATGTTCAGGATATTATGGTCAACGGTGCCCCCGATAGTAAGGTTGACATTGTGATTCTTCCCGAAGGTTACACTGCGGAAGAAATGCCGCAGTTTATACAGCATTGCCAGAACTTGGCCAATGTGTTTGCCCAAGCGGAGCCGTTTGCAAGCCATATCAACGAATTCAATTTCCGCGCCGTGCTGGCGCCTTCAGAAGAGAGTGGTGTCGACATTCCTGCCTCCCATATTTGGAAGCGCACCATCCTCAATTCGCATTTCTACACCTTTTATATTGACCGCTATTGCACCACACGCAACTATTTCTCGGTCAAGGATGTAGCGGCGAACGCACCT
>JAFRRE010000105.1 GCA_017428285.1 Bacteroidales bacterium
CCGACACAACTAAAGCTTTGGGTGGCATCCTCTGCCTTTGGAACGACGTGCGTGTGGACAAAAAGGAAAACATCGCCCTGCACAACGGCATGATTAATGGCATGATGGCTTTCGCCGAGCGTTTTTGGAACGGGGGCAATGTGGGCGAGATGGAGAACGAAAACCTTTTGCCCGACCCTTCGACCGAGGCAGGGCAGAAGCTGGCCGCTTTCGAGGAGAAAATGGTCCATCACCGCGACCGTTTCCACAAGGACAAAATGCGTTGGGCTCCCAATGCGCAAATCTGCTGGAAGGTGAAGATAGAAGAACATGAACCACTTGCGGCCTACGGTGGCGTTGTTGACTTGGATGCCTTTTGCCAGACAAAACATATAAGTGTAGGCGACACGGCCTTGGCCACGGCACAAACCGTCATCACCGCCGAGCGCGACATAGATGTTGAGGCTTGGATAGGCTTCTGTGTGCCAGCACGTTCTAACCGCAATGGCTATGGCATTGGGCAGCAAGGCCGATGGGAAGGCAATGGTCAGTGTTTCGTGAACGGAGAGGAGATTCTGCCGCCAAAGCCATGGGATGAGCCCGGAGCTTACGACTATCATTTCAACACTTGGGGCAAGCCCGAGGAAGAGCAGCCCTTCACCGACGAGCAGCTTTACTGGATGCGTCAACCTGCTCGTATTCACTTGAATAAAGGCGATAACCTTGTGGAAATCATAGCGCCAAAGACCTACAAGGGCCTTCGGTGGAGTTTTTCGTTCATTCCCCTCATGAACTAACGAAGATGGTCAAGTGAGGGTTTGAGTCAATTACCTTGAACAGACGATTTATGACTTCGACGTAAGACGTTTCATCGACACCAGCACCAGCGGAATACTAATCATCAACGTCATTACCTCGGCAATAGGCATGCTGAGCCAGATGCCTTTCTGGCCGATGATAGGGGTGAGCAAAAACATGGGAATCAGCACGAAGACGATGCTTCGGCAAAGGGCGATGAACACCGACTCCAAAGGCCGCTCGATGGCGGTGTGGAAACTACAAGCCACAATGTTGACGAACGACACTAAATAATGTAAAGTGACATATGTGGTCGTCATGGTGGTCAGCGTCTGCAACTCCAGGTCACCGTTGCTGAAGGCACTCGCGATCCCATGCTTGAAAATCAAAACGAGTAGATACACTCCAATGCCGATGCCTCCACCAAGAAGCAACGCATTAACCAACAACGATTTGACTCTTCGGTGGTTTTGGGCACCGACACTGTACGACATCAAGGGGTACATGGCTTGCGACAGCCCGAAAATCGACATGTTGACGATGAAATTAAGGTAACAGACGATGGTGAACGCCGCCACGCCCTTGGTGCCAATCTCGCGCATCAGCACGAGGTTGAAGATATAGGTGGTGACCGCCGCCGAAACCGAGGTCAGCATCTCCGATGAGCCGTTGAAGAATATCTTCCTGATTTCCTTGCGTCCGCCCATCATCTTGCCGAAGCGGACAAAGCGGAACAGCACCAAAGCCGCAGTGGTGTTGGCGATGCAGGTGGCTATGGCAGCTCCGGCCACGCCCCAGCCGAAACGCAGCACGAAGAAATAGTCCAGGACGATGTTAACCACGCAGCAGATGACGCCGCTGACAAACACCCAATTGGGTTTCCCGTTGAGGCGTGTGAAGGCTTCCGTGAAGTTGGGAATACAGTAGAAGATGAAACCGCAACCGATGATGCCAAGGTATTGTCGTACAAAGGGATATACTTCATCGTTGCTGCCAAGGAAATAGCACATAGGTTTGAGGAAAAGGCCGACCAAGACGGATAGCGCCGCAATGGTGACCAATAAAGTGACAAAGGTAAGTGAAGTATAGCCTTTCGCTCGCGCTTCGTCACCCTGCCCTTTGGCGATGCCTGTGATGACGATGCCGCCTGAAATGATCATGATGGACACGCTCAGCATTGAGCTGATGAGCGGCATGGCGATGTTGACGGCGGCAAGACCCAGCGCACCCACGCCACGGCCTACGAAAAGCCCGTCGATGATGGTCTGCAAGCCCACGATGAGCATCCCTATGATGCTCGGCAAGGCATATCTGGCAAACTCACGGAAACTGACGCCAATCAGTGCTTTGGTCCTGGAAGGAATGCTATTCATATCATATCCTGAAGCTTAAACGAGGGCTGCAAGACTATCTCGGCGACTCCTTCTGATAAGCGGCTGCAAAAATAGGAAAAATATCAAATCTTTATTTCAGTGCTTTCACGGGGCAAATCACAAAACACCCCACTAAAAGCCAAACTCATACCCCGCGCCAATCCAGCCACGGAAACCGGTTTCCTTGGTGTAGGATTTTAGTTTGGTGCCTTCGGCGTTGGCATCCACTTGCTTTTCCATAAGGTAATCGCACAAGATATAGAAATTCAATGTGTTGCGCTTGTCCAATCTGATATCTGCGCCCAATGAACCACGCAGGCGGTTCACATAGCCGCCGTTGAAGCCCTTCAAGAACCAGCCAGGCTCGCCTTCCTCGGAATAGTCATCCAAAGTGACATAGACAGAGCCGTCGTAGGCAGCTTCAATGACGGGCGCATTCAGATAGTTACGCACCTCAAAATAAGCGTAGGGCTGCACCTTGCCGAAGCCTTTGTACAATGCTTTCACTCGGCTTTTTAGCGTCAGGGCATTCTGCGGGTTTTGGTACTCGTTGAAATCTCCCGTGCGACGCGTCACTTGAAAGCGTTCTTTTAATGAAAAGTTCCAGTTGCCATAGTGCAGTGTTCCCGTGACATCGGCCAACAGCCTGTGGCGCGGGTTCTTGAACGACTCGGAATTGGCGCCATAACCATTGATGAGCGCATAGCCCAACCCCAGCTTGATGTTCGGATGCACCTTGTAACTCAACGCCAGCGTGGTTTGTAGGCGGTCGAGGCTGCCGAAGTTGTTGTCGAAACGCACCTCCTCTTCGAGGGAGATATGCAGGCCTCGGGTGATTTTCTTGTCCACACCCAAGGAAATCCTTCCACCATATTCAGGGTCGAGGGCGACGTC
>JAFRRE010000106.1 GCA_017428285.1 Bacteroidales bacterium
AACTGACCTATGTGCTTCCCCAGTCTGGATACACCAAGACCACACTTCTGCGAATGGATGAGGAACAGCAGGAACTGTATGACATAGTCACTTACCGCCACAAAAGCTAAAAATTGGGTGTCCCATTGCGGAAAACAGGAGCCCCATCACGCACATCACCAGTAACAAAAGTCTTTTCTTTTTCATAGCTGTTGATTTTTTAGCATACTGTTCGTTTTTTTCGATGGACAAAACTACAAACAGACCTTACCGCTGTCAAGAAAACTATGGTGCGGATTGGTGCGGATTTTGTGAAACAAATGGGAATCAGATGTTTACATTAAGCTTTGCTATCTTTCGCAGGGTGATAGAGAGAGGTTCTTCGCTACCGAAAATGCTCTTAAGTTTGCGGCTGCGTTCGCACACCGTGTTGAAGGCACGCTGCATCAAGGCCGCCACATCGGCTTCCTCCACACCCAAAAGATAAAGGCAGCAATAGTCGATATCACCCTTGGTGAGTGCTGGATACTCCTTTTTGAGGCGGGTGGTGAACTGCTCAAAATGGATATCGGCTGCCTCGCGCAATGCCAACAGATGCTCTTTGGTGAGGGCATAGTCCTTATAAACTAGGTAGTCCACTTTCGACTTGAACTGTCCTTCATTCACTCGCTCTATGATCAGGCGACAGATGGGTTCTTCGGCAAACGAAGCGGCTTCCACCCGTTTCTTCATGGCAGAAAGGGCCTCGCCCTGCTCCTGCAATTGCCCCGAAAGAACTTGTTTCTCGGCCTCCGTGCGTTTGTGCCGTTTGCGATTGATAAGCATCCAAACTGCAAACACTGCAATCAATGCCAACAAAGGCAACACAATTTTCATAATCCGCTCACGGTTAAGCTTTGCCTCTTGTAGTCGGGTGTTTTCCTGTTTTTGCTGCAAATAGTCCTGAAACAGACTTGTGAAACGCCATTCATCGGCCTTTGTGCCAAATTCTGGAGGGGTGTTTTGGGTCACAAATCGGGCATATTCGCCTGCCTTGTCCGACTCGCCACGGTCCTCGTATATCTCGCGCAGATAATCGGCACTTTGGGTTTTCAGGAAAAGGCTGGGCGCATCCTCGTAGACTTGATTTAGATAAACGATAGCAGAATCATACTGGTTATCAAGTTTGTAAATATAGCCAATGCCCAAATAACGGTCATATTTTTCAAACTCATTGCCGACAAAGGCGATATGCTTCAGTGCAACCACTGATGCGGAGGCATCATATCCAACGTGATAAGATGAAAGCGCCTTTCTATTGATAATATTCCTGTAAAGTATCCCAGTCGTATCCTTGATGCAGGCCAGCGATTGGTCATAATAATACAAGGCACTATCATACTGTTCCGACTTCTCATATTCGTAACCCAAGAAAAATAGGGTGTTGGCTAGACTTGACGGTGGATTGTGGGCTTTCCGTTTGTAATTCAGTACGTTATTGTAGAAATAAATAGTCGGTTCAATGAGGAATTTGTCGGAATAGATGTTGGCCAATCGGGCATAAATCAAGGCCATAAAACCGGCTTTATGCCCAACAATCTGTTCCTCATCGAATTGTTGTTCCATGATTTCCAAAGCTTTGTAGTATTCATTGCAGGCTAACATCGTGAGGGAATCATCAGTAAAAATGATGCCGTTGTTGATGCATACGGCATTCATATAATGGGTGCGAGCGGAAAGAAAAGCCATATCCTTGTCGTGGGTGTAAACAGAGGATACGCTATCGAAATATGTCAATGCCACTTTCACTTCATCACAGTAGGCCACCTCGCGACGCACTTTGAAACATGCTTCCGAAAGCATTAAACTCATATATTCAAAACTGGGTGATAGAACGGGACTAAAACTCTCATAAAACTGCTCAAGATGCTTCAAAGCACTATCTGGGTCGCTCTGCAAAAGGCTGTCAACCACTACCAAACGTGGGTAACTGTTCTTTTGCCAACTGATTTCAGATTCCATAGTTCTTGAACACGAAGCTCCAAAACAAACCAACAACAAGCCTACTATAATGTGCACTAGTTTCATAGGCACAAAAGTAGTGAATTAATTTCGATGCAACTTTGGTTTATCAAGAAAACGATGGTGCGGATTGGTGCGGATTTTTTATGTATAATTAGGAATCAACAAGTTACAATGTGTTTCGATTGGCTGCCCAAGCCACAAACGGCGGGTTAGGATAGTCTTTTTTGCTGTACTCCAAAGGCTGTCCGTCGCTGATGCGAAGCACTTTGCCACCAGCGGCGCGGAGGATGGCATCGGCGGCGGCAGTGTCCCATTCCTTGGTCTTGCTGTAGCAGACATACACATCGGCGCTGCCTTCGGCCAAACGGGCGAATTTTAGGCTGCTGCCCTGGGTGTCGATGACCAAATCGGGATGGGCAGGGCGCAATACCTTATTAATATATGCGTCCACCTCGGGCGTGCGGTGCGAACGGCTGACTAAAACCGTGTACGGACGCACCGCGTGCGTCTGCTGGGTTAAAGGCGGACACATGCAGTGTGTCCCTACAGCATACCATAATTGGTTGGTCACAGGGGCATAGATCACGCCCAAGACGGGCTGTTTATTGTCAATCAACGCGATGTTGACGGTGAATTCTCCGTTTCGGTTTACAAATTCCACTGTGCCATCCAGTGGGTCGACAAGCCAATAACGATTGTACTGCGAACGGTCGGGAGGCAGGTCTTCCTCGCTGATGAAAGGTATTTCTGTGGGTTTCAGTATCTCCTTGATGATATTGCTGGCGCGGAGATCCGCCTGCGTGACGGGCGAGTTGTCGTCCTTGGTATAGACCTCGAAGGGCTGCGCATACACTTCCATGATGGCCTTTCCAGCTTCGAGGGCGGCATGTTGAGCTAATTTGAGTAGTTGTTTCATGGTGCAAAAGTAGTGTTTTTTTGACTATGGTCTATAGCCTATGGCTTACGGCAGCTACACGAAAAGCGTAAACACCTACCCTTATGTGAAGCTGCCATAGGCCATTAGCCATCTGCCATAGTCAATTTTATTATGCTGAAAATCAATAATATAAGAAAAAAACTCTAAAAAGATTAGCTTTGTCAAGTTTTATTCCACTAATTTTGCACGCGAAAACGAGGGGTTGCAGGAGCATCCTTAGTGTAAAAATAGAGACTATGGCAAAGAATTTAGTTATCGTGGAGTCACCGACCAAGGCCAAGACCATCGAGGGCTTTTTAGGTAAGGAATATACGGTGAAAGCAAGTCAAGGCCATGTGCGCGACTTGAACAAGAATACCTTGAGTGTCGATATTGACAAGAACTTTGAACCCGAATACGAGATCCCCGACGACAAGAAGGCCCTTGTGGCTGAGTTGCGGAAGTTATCGAAGGCCGCCGACACGGTGTGGTTGGCATCCGATGAGGACCGCGAGGGAGAATCCATCTCATGGCATCTCTATGAGGTGCTCGACCTGAAGAAAAAGGACACCAAGCGTATCGTCTTCCACGAAATCACTAAATCGGCCATCACCAACGCCATCGAGAACCCGCGCGACATCAATATGGGACTTGTCAATGCGCAACAGGCTCGCCGTGTGCTTGACCGCCTTGTAGGTTATGAGCTGTCGCCGCTGTTGTGGAAAAAGGTGAAGCCCGCCCTATCGGCAGGCCGTGTGCAGTCGGTGGCTGTGCGCCTCATCGTTGAACGCGAGGAAGAAATCAAGAACTTCGTGCAAGGTAGCGCTTATCGTGTGACGGCTCAGTTCACCTTCACCAAAGACGGACAGGAGTACAACCTCGCCGCCGAGCTTCCGCATCGTTTTGAAAATGAACAGGAAACGAGGAAGTTCTTGGAATCGTGCATCGAGGCTGTCTACAAGGTGGACAGCATCGAAAAGAAGCCCACTGTGCGTTATCCTGCTCCGCCATTCACTACCTCGACATTGCAGCAGGAAGCTGCCCGCAAACTCGGCTTCTCGGTGGCCAACACGATGCGTATCGCCCAGCAACTCTACGAATCCGGTAAGATTACCTATATGCGTACCGACTCGGTCAACCTGTCGAGCCTTGCTCTTGGTATGGCCAAGAAGGAAATCGAGAAGAATTATGGTGCCGAATATGTCAAGACGCGCCAATATCATACTAAGTCGAAAGGCGCACAAGAGGCTCACGAGGCAATCCGCCCGACTTACCTCGACCAGCAAACCATCAAAGGCACTGCCGATGAACGTCGACTCTACGAACTCATCTGGAAACGTACTATCGCTTCGCAAATGGCTGATGCCCAGATGGAACGCACCAATGTGAACATTGGCATCTCGACCAACGACAAACAATTTGTCGCCACGGGCGAAGCCATCCTTTTCGACGGTTTCCTCAAGGTTTATCGTGAGAGTTACGATGACACGACAGAAGAAGATACCGCCATCCTGCCGCCTATCGAAATCGGTACATCGCTCGACATGGAAAAGATGGAAGCCCAGCAGCGCTACACACGTCCGCCGTTCCGCTACAACGAGGCCAGCCTTGTGAAGAAGATGGAAGAATTGGGTATCGGTCGTCCTTCGACCTACGCGCCCACCATTTCCACCATTCAGAAGCGCGAATATGTCACCAAGGGCGACGTGAAAGGCACTTCACAGGAATTTCAGATTATCACATTGAAAAACAATAAGATATCTGAAAAGAAAGGCAAGGAAACCATCGGCTCAGAAAAAGGCAAACTCATGCCAACCGATATTGGCGTGCTGGTCAACAAGTTCTTGTTACAATACTTTGAGAGCATCATCGACTACAACTTCACCGCCAACGTTGAAAAGGAGTTTGACCAGATTGAAGAAGGCCAACGCGAATGGAATGCCATGATTCGCGACTTCTACAAAAACTTCCACAACCAAATTGTCTCCACCACCGAAAACTCGGGCAAATTCAGCGGAGAAAAGCTTCTTGGAGTGGATCCTGCCACGGGCAAAAATGTGTATGTGAAAGTCGGCCGTTTCGGTCCAGTGGCACAAATTGGCGACACCGAATCGGAAGAGAAGCCTCGTTTTGCCGGCCTCAAGAAAGACATGAGCATCGAGAGCGTCACCTTGGAAGAAGTGCTGAAATTGTTTGACTTCCCACGCATCCTTGGCGAGTATGAAGGCAAGGAGATTGTTGTGGCCGTAGGTCGTTTCGGGCCGTACATCCGTCACGATAACAAGTTCTATAGCCTGGCCAAGACCGACAATCCCGCCTTGGTGGAGTATGACCGCGCCGTTGAAATCATCAACGAGAAACGGCAGAAGGACTTGGACAACATCATCCTCACCTTTGACCAAGATCCCGACATGCGCGTCTTGAACGGTCGTTTCGGGCCATATATCGCCTACAAGAAGACCAACTATAAGATCCCGAAAGGCACCGAGCCCTCCACTTTGACCTACGAACAGTGCTTGTCCATCGTGGAAGACCCGAAGAACGCACCGAAGAAAAAGGTGGTGAAGAAGAAATAATATTGATGCTGTTAAAAACGAGGTTTGTTTCAAGGTTTTTGTTATTTTTGCAGTCAGAAACCTAAATCTTGGAAACGATGCCCGATATTTATACTTATTTTGGATTCATATTCTCGTTCTTTTCCCAAGAACATGAACCAATTCATGTACATGTAGAGCATCAAGACAGAATGTCCATTTTTGACTTGATCATTGTAGATGGTGATTTGGTTGAAATCAGGAAAAGGGACAAAGGAAAACCTTTGGTGGGTAAAGATGAAAGAACGGCTATTGAGTTTATAGAAAAGTATTGGAAAGAAATTGTGGATAAATGGGTTTCGTTCTTCGTTTATAAGAAACGGGTAAGATGTACGGACATTAAAACCAAATTGAAATGAAACAAATCGGTATAGATAGTGTGGAGTATGTTGATGGTTTGGTATTGTCATTGCTGTTCAGTGATGGTAGCAGTCAAATCATTGACTTTAGTGGTTTTTTCGAAAAGCATCCTCACCCTCAATACAATAAGTATAAAAAGATTTCTGAGTTCAAGAATTTTTGGTTACGCAATGGCAACCTTATTTGGGGCAAACATGCCGATTTAAGTTTTCCGTTAAATGCCTTGTATTTTGGGAACTTAGAATTGTGTTGTGATGATGAATGGCCTGAGGCAAGCTAAGAACAGTTATTAAAATATAGAAATCTAAAATACAATTCAAATGGAGAAAAAAGACTTACTGAAAGATGTTGTCGAACATATCGACATTAAGAAGTACGATTCAACCGAACTCATCAACGCCATGCGCAAGATGTCGTTCACCTCGCGCGACACCGCCCGCGCCGCCGACATCCTCTGCCAGATGATTGCGGAGAAGGACTGCACCAACATCCTCACCATCGCCGGTTCCACCTCGGCCGCTGGCTGCATGCAGGTGTATGTGGAGATGGTCAGAAACAAGATGGTTGACGCCGTGGTCAGCACAGGTGCCAGCATCATCGACATGGACCTCTTCGAAGCCCTCGGCTACAAGCACTACATCGGCACGAAGGAAAACGTCATCCCCGACACCAAGTTGCGTGAGCTTTATATCGACCGTATCTATGATACCTTCATCGACGAAGAAGAGCTGCAAGCCTGCGACCAAGCTACCTGCGATGTGGCCGACACCCTGGAGTGCCGTCCCTACAGCAGCCGTGAGTTCCTCTATGAGGTCGGCAAATGGCTGGCCAACGGTCACGGCGTGAAGAAAGAGAGCCTCATCCAGACCTGCTACGAATGCGGCGTGCCGATCTTCTGCCCCGCTTTCAGCGACAGCTCGGCTGGCTTCGGCATTGGTAAGCACCAGTGGCTTCGTAAGAAGGCAGGCAAGCCTTATGTCAGCATCGACTCGGTGGCCGACTTCCTCGAATTGACGGAAATCAAGATGAACAGCCCGCAATCAGGCCTCTTTATGGTCGGTGGCGGCACACCCAAGAACTTCGCACAGGACACCGTCGTTTGTGCTGAGATTTTGGGTCATGAAGTGCCCATGCACAAATATGCCATCCAAATCACTGTGGCCGATGTGCGCGATGGTGCCTGCTCATCATCGACATTGCTCGAGGCTGGTTCATGGGGCAAGGTGAGCGAAGAGCTCCAACAGATGGTCTATGCCGAAGGCACCACCGTCATCCCCGCCATTGTCAGCTACGCCTACCACAACGCACCATGGCAAGAGCGTGAGTATAAGAACTGGCAGAAGTTGTATCATTAAATAACTATGGCTTATGGCTCATGGCCTATGGCAGTGCTGCCGCAGGCCATGGGCCATAGTCATAGGCCATAAGCCAAAAGAATGGACATCAGCATTTTCCTTGAGCCTGTTGCTGAGAAGTGTTTCAGCAAGGCCTACCGTCCGGGCAAGAAGACCTTGGGCGAGAGCATCAATATCTACCGCAGCGAGGACACTTTCCCTGACCTCGAAGGTGTGGATTTGGCCATTGTCGGCGTCAAGGAAGAACGTGGTGCGGTCGACAACAAAGGCTGTGCCGATGGTGTGGACTACATCCGCAAGGCACTCTACCAGCTTTTTAACCATTGGCCTCAGCTTCATATCATCGACTTGGGTGACATCAAAATAGGGAAGGAGTTGAACGATACCTATTTTGCCGTCAACCAAGTCCTTACCGAACTGCTGAAGAATAAAATCGTGCCTATCGTTATCGGGGCGGGGCAAGACCTTACCTACACGATGTACCAAGTGTATGAGCCCACGGGCAAGCTCATCAACATTGCCGCTATCGACCCCATGTTCGACATTGGCAATGACAAGGAAGCCCTCAACTCGCATTCCTATTTGAGCCATATCATCCTGCATCAGCCCAATTTCCTGTTCAACTTCACCAACATTGGATACCAGTCGTATTATGTTGATACCGAGAATATTGAGTTGATGAAGCAACTGCTTTTCGATGCCTATCGTTTGGGGAGCATCCGACAAAACATGGAGCTAACCGAGCCGCTCATCCGCAATGCCAACCTCTTGAGTTTTGACATCGCTGCCATCCGTGCCGCCGATGCGCCAGGCGTAAAAAATGCGTCGCCCAACGGCTTCAACGGCGAAGAGGCTTGCCGTATGACGCGCTATGCTGGACTGAGCTACAAGCTCTCCTCCATCGGTTTCTTTGAGTACAACCCGCACTACGATATCAACTCGCGCACGGCCAACCTCATCGCCGAGATGATTTGGTATTTCATCGAGGGCTTCTCGAGCCGTCAGGACGACATCCCTACCTTTGGGAGCAACGATTTCAAGCGTTACATCGTGCAAATTGGTGAGAATCAGAACGATGTAGTCTTCCTTTGCCACAAGATCACAGGCAAATGGTGGATGGATATGTCGTTCCTGCAAAACGATGACCAGCGTTATGAGCGCCATCACTTCATTCCTTGCTCGAAGGAAGACTACGACCAGGCCATGCGCAACGAGTTGCCCGACAAGTGGTGGCAATTCTATCAGAAGCTGATGTGATTGTTTGGGATTCGCTTCGCGAAGAAATTGAAAAAAAAGCTGTTTTCAAAATCCATAGAAAATCATTCATTTAAGAAATCAACAAATTGATTTTTAAGATTTTTGATTTGATTTTTGAAAGATTTCTTGCCGCAGGCAATACCAAATTTGTATCTTTGCCGCAAATTTTTCGAACTATGAAAAAAGCACTATCTATTTTCACTCTTTTACTCTTGATGGCCGTTACCATGCAGGCTCAAGACAATAAGAAACCCGATTGGATGAGATGGCATTACCTCTCTGAAGAGGAAATGCACGACAAATCTCGTGGCATGACTTTCGTTGAGACCGACCCGCCGACAGGCACACCACGTTTTGTGGCCGAGTTTGAGCCTATGCAAGGCGTGATGATTCGCTACCCTCTTGGTATCCCGGAGAGTCTTGTCGCGCAACTATCGAACAACTGCATGGTATATTGCATCGTTAGCGGTTCGCAACAAAGCCAAGCCCAAAGCACTTTCCAAAATGCAGGCGTCAACATGAGCAATGTCACTTTCGTGAATGCGCAGTCTGACTCTTATTGGGTGCGCGACTACGGTCCTTGGTACATCTTTGAAGACCGCAACCCCGCCATTGTCGACAACATCTATAACCGTCCACGTCCCAACGATGACAATATGTCGCAAGTGTTCGCCAATTATTGGCAGATTCCTATGTACGGAATGAGACTGGAACACACGGGCGGCAACATGATGGAAGACGGTCGCGGCCACGGCGTGAGCGATGACCTTGTGTTTCAGGAAAACCAGCAAGACTATGGCATCAATGAGGCCACTGTCCGTCAAAGAATGAACGACTATTTAGGCATCAATCCTTATCATGTCACCATTGACCCGCAAGGCGATTATATCGCCCATGTGGACTGCTGGGGCAAGTACCTCGCTCCCGACAAGATCTTGATTGCCCAACTTCCGCAAAGCAATCCACGCTATCAATATTACGAACAAGTGGCCGAGTATTTCGCAACCACCAATTGCTGTTGGGGCTATCCTTACCATGTTTATCGTGTGCAGGAACCCGGTGGCTACACTTTGGCTCCTTACACCAACAGCCTTATTCTCAACAAGACCGTCTATGTGCCGATTGGCACCAACAATACTTACAACCAGCAGGCTCTTCAAGTCTATCAAGAAGCCATGCCAGGCTATGAGATTATCGGCGTGGCCAACAACACCTACAATGGTTGGGAGAACACCGATGCCCTGCACTGCCGCACCCGTGGTGTGATGGACTTCCACATGCTTTTCGTCGACCATCGCGATGTGTTGCATGGTGAACAGGCTTGGCAAGACTCCATCCCGGTGGTGAGCAAATTCATCGCTTACAGCGGCGCGAACTTAAAGCAAGACTCACTCCTAGTGTATTACAGCATCGATGGTGGCTCGTACCAAACGGCCCACATGACCGCAACAGGCAACCCTGACGAGTATGTTGGCTACATCAAAGGTTACCAAGGCGAATCGGAGATTGACTACTATGTGTTTGGTGCCGACGAATCGGGACACCGCTACACGCAGCCCGTTTTTGCCGACCTCGACCCGCACCATTTCACGATGGAGGCACACGAGCCTCCTATGCCGCAGGGCGAATTGGTGATTACACCCGATACGCTGTGGTTCGAACAGATGGGAGATACCAGACAATTTGTTATCAACAACGAGACTGTAAATCCAGTAACTATTCATGATGTCGTAGGTACTCTTTCTTTGTACATTGAAGAACTTGATTTGCCTTTCACACTGCAAGCAGGACAAACGCTTACTGTTACTGTTAGGCTCCAAAATCCTCCTGGAAAAGACGACTATGATGCATACGACATCCAAGTAATGACCACTATGGGCGTACGCCACGTCACGGCAATGGTCAAGAAGACCGCTCTTGATTTTGGCTTGACTATTGTAGGTTCACCGGTCGTTGAGTTGACAGTCAATGAACCTCAAGCTGAAGTCTATGTAACCAATGGAAATTACGGCACTAATACACCTATCAAAATCACTGCAATCACCGAAGGTGAAAACCAATGGCTGCATGACCTCCTGGAATTGACCCATCCTGATTTGCCTTATGTTTTGGAAGCTGGTGAGAATTTTATGATTACCATTGCCCCAAGAACTGATTTCGGCAATAGACAAGACCAAATACACACTTCTATATTGGTTATGTCGAATGATAATGATGTAGTGTTCGATGTTGTGATTGATGAGGAATTGGTAAGCGTCACCGAGCTCACCGCCGAAACCAAGCTCTACCCCAACCCGACCACGGGCCAGTTTACCGTGGAAGGCGCGAATGTGGACAAGGTGGAGGTGTATAACCTAGTCGGTCAAAAGGTGCACGAAGCCGAAGGCCAAGTGGTGAACATCGATGCCGCCGAATGGAACAAGGGTATCTATCTCGTCAACATCATTGAACAGAACGGTGCCGTGGTAATTAAGAAATTGGTGGTGAGATAAACCTTGTAGGGACACGATTAATCGCGTCTTATTGAAAAACCAAAGAATCCCTGAATCCGTTTCGGGGATTCTTATTATTTTTGCAGAAACAATGCGTCGCTTCGCGTCGCTGCGAGGAACGAAGCAGTCCAGGCCATGTACTGGATTGCTTCGGTCGTGCCTCCCTCGCAATGACGCAAAGCGCGTCAAGAACAAACCAATCCAATCCAACAATGAAGAATATCCACTCTTTATTATTTGTCATTTGCGCCTTCCTGGCCTTGACTTCATGCCAAAAGAAAAACGCCCCACTGTTTCGTGGCGATTATTCGTTCAAGACCTCGGGCAGCGTCACCTTGGAAGAGATAAATCCCGAAGATGAGCCTGCCTCCTTCACCGTTAGCCTGCCTAACGAAATCGGGCAACTGGAAATCAGCGCGTTAGACAACGGCAAGGACAGCGTGCTCGTGGTGATGAACACCATGGGCGGCGAGGTCGTGGTCACCCATGCCTTCTGCAAGGACAACGAAATCTTCCTTCGCGACTACAAGAAAAACACACTGCTCTTCACCGGCGACTCGCTTACCTTGAAGAACGATCTGCGTGTGCATGCCTCAGGGCAGATGTATGAAGACAACACGCTTATCCTCAACATGGTTTACGAAGGTGAAGCCGAAAACAACGAGCGTAGTTTCAAGATTTTTGGCGATGGTATTAGGATGGCTGCGATAAGGAATTAATAGAAACAAGACTGCGAGACGCGCGGTTTTAATCCCCCCTGCCCCCTTTCAAGGGGGAGTCGTCCCGCGTCTTGCAGTCCTGAGTCAAAATGAATACTAAAATGAAAGCAAAACATATTCTTTGGGTTCTTCCCCTGTTGCTGGTGAGTTGCGTCGAAACCGACCCACAACAACTCAAGGAGAAACTCATTGGTGGTCCTGCCGAAGAGCGCGCCATCACAGTGGGTGTGCAGCGCATCGACACGGTGGGCGGCTTGGTGCGCAACAGCTACCCAGGCTACCTTGAAGAAGGCAACACCGTCGACATCAGCTTCAAATATGGCGGTACCTTGCAGACGCTCAACGTGAAAGAAGGCAGCACGGTGCGCAAAGGACAAGTGCTGGCGCGTGTTTCCTCACCACAGATGGAGAGTACACAACGCTCGGCACAAGCCACCCTTGAACAAGCCCAAGATGCCTACGACCGCCTGAAAAAGGTACACGACAACGGTAGCCTGCCCGAAATCAAATGGCGCGAGATGGTGGCCAACCTTGAGAAAGCCCAAGCTGCCCTCGATTTGGCCAACGCCATGCTTGCCGACAACACCGTCACGGCCCCCTTCGACGGCACCGTCACCAACCTGAGCGCCGTGAAAGGTGAGAGCATCACGCCGCTGAAGCCCATCATGCACATCATCAGCACCAAAGGCTTGGTGGTGAAAATCAGCGTGCCGGAGAACGAAATCGCCAAGGTGCAAATCGGCGATGAGGCACAAATCCTCATCCCTGCCCTCGACAACCGCCGCTGCAAAGGCCATATTCTCGAAAAGAACATGACTTCATCGTTGCTCACGCATAGCTATCCCGTCAAAGTGCTCATTGATGAAAGAGATGAGGCTTTCACCCCCGGCATGATTGCCAAAGTGGTGTTGAGTGCGGATATCGACAATGGCATCGTTGTCCCAGCCAATGCGGTCTTGATCAATAACGACGGCAAGTTCGTGTGGGTAGCGAAAGACGGTCGCGCAACGAGGCAAAACATCACCATTTCGGGCTATTCGGGCACGGGTGTGGTGGTGAGCGAAGGCTTGCATAGTGGCGACATTGTCATCGTGGAAGGATATCAGAAGGTTAGTGAAGGAATGAAAGTGGAATGTGGAATGCGGAATGATGAATGATGAATGTCGCGATGCGACGCGGGGCTTCGCCCTCATTGACTGCGTCGAATCTTCGATTTCAGCATTCAGCATTCATAATTCAGCATTAAAAGAAAAACTTAATGAATAAGTTAAAACGAAATACGGGTATCATCAGCGGCAGCATACTGCGCCAGAAGATTGTCTGGGCAGTCGTGGCGGTCATTGTGGCCTTTGGTATCTATGCCCTTGTCGACATGAAGAAGGACGAGTTTCCGGCCTATACCATCCGCTTGGGCATCGTGGCAGGCGTGTATCCTGGCGCCAACTCTGAGGAGGTGGAAGCCCAGCTTACCAAGCCCTTGGAACAGCTGCTGTTTGAAATGCCCGAGGTGGACCGCAAGAACACCTATTCTGTTACCAAGGAGGGAATGTGCTACATCTACACCAGCCTCGACGAGTCGGTGAAGGACAAGGACATCGCTTGGTCGAAGATTCGGCATAAGATCAATGAGTCCAAGGCTTTGAACTTTCCTGCAGGCGTGTTGGCCATCGCCGTCATCGATGACTTCGGCAATACCTCTTCGCTGCTCATCGCCATGGAGTCGGCCGACAAGACCTACCGCGAGATGCACGACTATACCGACGACCTCACTCATCGCCTGCGTGCTATCCCCGAGATGGGCAATGTGCGCGTGATGGGCGAGCAAAACGAGGAGATCGCCGTCATCATCGACAAGGAAAAGCTTTCGTTCTATGGCATCAGCCCCAACACCTTGATGCTGCAATACGCCTCACAAGGTCTGCTTACTACCACAGGCACCATGCAGGGCAACGACTTCGACCAGCCGTTGCACATCGAGAATCCCATGGTCAGCGAGCAGGAACTCGAAGAGCAGATCATCTATTCCGACGCGGCGGGCAACACCATCCGTCTGCGCGATGTGGCCACCGTTGAACGCCGTATGGCCGAGTCGTCCAAAGTGGTCAACTTCAATGGCAACGATGCCTTGATTATCAGCGTGGAGATGCGCAAGGGTTACAACATCGTGGCTTTCGGAAGGGAAGTGGAGAAGGTGCTTTCCGAGTTTAAGGCCACCCTGCCTGACAGCGTGAAGCTCTACCGCATCACCGACCAACCCAAGGTTGTACAGAAGTCTGTCAGCTCGTTCCTCCGCGACCTACTCATCTCCATGATTGTCGTCATCGTGGTCATGCTGCTGCTGTTTCCCTTCCGCACGGCCCTCATCGCCAGTTCGGGACTGCCTATTTGTACGGCATTCAGCATCGGGATGATGTATCTCTTTGGCATTGAATTGAATACCGTTACCTTGGCAGCACTCATTGTCGTGCTCGGTATGATTGTGGACGACTCTATCATCAATATCGACGGCTATATCGACAAGTTGAGCCAAGGCTATAAGCCCTTCGATGCAGCCGTGAGCAGTGCCCGAGAGCTCTTCATGCCCATGTTCATCGCCACAGCCGCCATCGCCTGCATGTTCTTCCCGATGACGCGAATCATCACTGGACCTTTGGGCGAGTTCGTGCAGCTCTTCCCTTGGACCGTGGCCTTTTCGCTGATGGCTTCTTTGGCCTACGCCATGCTCGTCATCCCCGGACTTGAGATCATGTTCATCAAGCCGGAAGACAAGCCGCGACACAACGGCTTTGTGAGGGCACAGATGCGGTTTTTCAGTTTCCTACAACGCCTCTACGACAAGATGCAGAGCCACTGCTTCAAGCACCCGTTGTTTACCCTCGGCATGGGAGTTGGCTCTATTGTCCTAGGCGTGCTGATGTTTTTGGCCTTGCATGTGCAGATGATGCCTATGGCCGAGCGCGACTGCTTCGCCGTCGAGATTCGTCTGCCCGAAGGCAGCAGCCTCGAAGCCACTACAAGGGTCAGCGACTCGCTACAACAATTGATGCTGGCCGACAAGCGCGTCACCTCCGTGACGGCTTTCATCGGCGAAAGCGCACCGCGTTTCCATGTGACCTACTCACCCAGCATACCCGCGTCCAACCTCTCGCAGCTGGTCGTCAACACTACCTCAAAGAAGACCACCGAAGCCTTGCTGAAAGAGTGGGACGACAAGTATTCCAATTACTTCCCCGAAGCCTACGTGCGTTTCCGTCAGCTTGACTATCAGGCCGTTTCAACGCCTGTCGAGGTTTATGTCTATGGCGATGACTACAGCAAGACCGCCCCTGTAGCGCAGCAAATCAAGGACTATATGCTCACCCTTGACAAGGAGTTGCGTTGGGTACACACCGATTACGATGAACAACTGTCATCAGTGAAGGTGACCATGAAACCCGAGGAATGCGCCCGCTTGGGACTCACCAAAGGCTTCCTCTCCTTGGATTTGGCCAGCAGCCTCAACGGCCAGCCTTTGACCACCATCTGGGAAGGCAGCCGAGGCATCCCCGTGCGATTGTATTCCCAGCAAAACTATGACCCCAACAACTACGAATCCGTACAGAACCAGCTGATTCCGACCATGGTGCCAGGCACCAATGTGCCGCTCCGTCAGGTGGCCGACATCCATCCTGAATGGCATCCTGCGCAATTGGTGCACCGCAACGGCAAAAATACCATCACCGTGGCTGCCGACATGAAATTCTGGAAGCCGCAGACCGTGAGCATGAAGAAGATTCAACAGTACATCAATACGGAAATCACGCCCAACCTGCCCGAAGGCGTAAGCATCGAATACGGTGGCCTTTCGTCGCTCAACACCAGCGTCATCCCGCAACTGCTGAAGAGCCTGATTGCTGCCATTTTAGTGCTTCTGGTGTTCCTTGTGGCCTACTTCAAGAAATTGAATCTGGCCATTCTCACCTTGGGCTCCAGTGCCTTGTGCATGTTCGGCGCCTTCTTTGGCGAGTGGCTCTTTGGCCTCGACTTCGGCATGACTTCCTTGTTGGGTATCGTCAGCTTGATTGGTATCATCATGAGGAACGGTATTGTCATGTACGAATATGCCGAAACACTCCGCACCGAGGAGGGCTTGCCCACCAAGGAAGCCGCCATGAAAGCCGGTAGCCGCCGCATGAGGCCCATCTTCCTGACCTCGGCCACCACTGCTTTGGGTGTGCTCCCGATGATTATCTCACGCAACCCACTCTGGATGCCCATGGGCGTGGTCATCTGTTTCGGCGTGGTGCTTTCGATGGTGATTATTCTGGCCGTGATGCCGGTGATGTATTGGCAAATCTTTAGAAAGAGTAAGTCATGAAGAAGAATATCCTTTTGTTCCGACGGATTTGCAATCCGTCGGCCAAGAAAAGGGGATTTAAAATCCCCACTTCAATACGGCCGGATTACAAATCCGTCCGAACCTTGGCATTAATGATTCTGCTTACATCATTTTCGGTTTTCTTGATGGCACAGGAACCGTTCCGTCTCTCCGTTCAGGACTGCATTGAGATGGCCTTGGAGAACAACATCGAACTGAAAAACAGCCAGTTGGAAATCAATAAAGCGCGAGCTACAAAAAACGAAGCCCGTGCCGAATACTTTCCTACTATCTCAGCACAAGCCGTGGCTTTCGATGCCTTGAACCCGATGCTCACCTTCGGTATTGAGGACATCGACAATGCGCAGTTGAGGCAGCTTCTTTATACCCTTTATGCCGAATACGGTGCCAATATGGGCATAGACAAAGAGTATTCCTTCGTGCAGAACGGCGTGATGCTCAACGCGATGGCGACAGAACCTATCTATGCGGGAGGTCGTATCCGCAATGGCAACAAACTCGCCAAGTTGGGCATTGATGCCGCCGAGACTCAGGCAAAAGTGAAAGAAGATGAGGTTTGCCTACAAACCGAAACGCTCTATTGGCAAATCGTGGCCTTGCAAGAGAAACTGAACACTTTGGACCAACTCGACCGACTTTTGGATACCTTGGACAAAGACCTATCGGGAGCTATTGAGGCAGGTTTGGCCATGCCCACCGACCAATTCAAGCTGAAGGTGAAGCAAAATGAGAGCCAACTCAACCGCAAGAAAGTAACCGACGGCATCACCTTGCTCAAGATGGCCTTGGCGCAAACCATAGGTGCTGATTGGCAGACGATGGTGCTCGCCGACACCTTGGGCTTGGAAACCGAGCCAACGGTGTATTACAAACAACCTAATGAAGCAGTTTCGCAGCGCAACGAAAGCCACCTCCTCGACCTCTCTTTGCAAGCCGAGAAACTGAAGAAGAAAATGACCTTGGGCGAGGCCTTGCCCTCGCTGTTAGTGGGCGGCAGTGTGAACTATCATACCGTTATGGAGAACACCAAACCCAATGCATTGGTCTTCGCTGTGCTGCAAGTGCCCATCACCGACTGGCACAAGACCTCCATCAAGCTGAAGAAGCACAACCTCGACGCCGAGATGGCCGAAAACACGCGCCGCAACCTCACCGAGAAGATGGAGATGCAGACCAACCAAGCCTGGTTCAACCTTGAGCAGAGCTGGCTGCGCATCACCATGGCGCAAACCGCTCTCAACGACGCCGAAGCCAATTTAAAAATCACAGAGGACTATTATGAGGCAGGTTTGGTGGCCCTTTCAGATGTCCTTGAAGCTCAGACCCTACTTAAGCAAAGCCGTGACGAGCTCACCGACAGCCGCGTAGAGTATAGGATCAACCTGGTGACCTATAGGCAGCTGGCCAAGGATTAAAGCACTATATCTTTGAGTTTTGCACGAATTTTGTAATTTTGTCGCCTGATTCAAAACTCAATCTAATGAAGAAACTCCTTTTTTTAGTCCTTTTCATGGCCACGGCCATGCTCGGACAGGCCCAAGTCAGCAAGATGATTGGCCAGTGGAACACATACGACGACAATACGGGCGACCTGCGCTCAACCGTTAAAATCTATGAAGAAAACGGCACATACGAAGCGGTGATCATCACTCTTTATGAAAAAGATGCCAACGGTAAATTCCAGGTGATGAAGGCCCCTTACGCCAAAGAATACGAAGGCGTGGTCGGCACACACCTCTTCAAGGAGATGAAGGCTGACGATGACCTGTTGAGAGGCAAGATCTACGACCCCGAAAGCAAGAAGACCTACAATGCCAAGGTGACTTACAAGGCCAAAACCGACGAACTCAGCGTGCGCGGTTCGTTGGACAGGGCCGGACTGCTGGGCCGTTCGCAGGTCTGGAAACGCAAGAAATAAACACGGAATTTGTTGAACACGGATTGCACGGATTTACACGGAATTCTCTCTGTGAAAATCCGTGTCATCCGTGTTCTTTTATACATCAAATTTGAATTCGGCATCAAACCAGCCGGTGTCTTCCTTTAAAAGATCATATTCTTCGCCCGTTTGGTGGTCAACCACATGCACGGTGCCTTTGATGTCGTCGTAGGTGAAGGTAAACTGTGAGTTTACGTCGTCGTCTTTAGGTACGTCCATTTTAGATGTTATCTATGTTTTGCGGTTGCAAAACTAATCAATTTTTCTTTTTGGAAACAAATCTGCCACAAATCTAATACAAATTGTATTGTCCGTTCTGCCGCTTCGCGTCATTGCGAACGGAGTGAAGCAAATCGAAGATTCGACGTAGTCAATCCAGAGAAAGAGCTTGTTGTCTAGACTGCTTCGTGCCTCGCAGTGACGCAAAGCGTTGCAAAACGATTTATGATAAGATTGATGTTAGATTTATTTCTATGATCACAAACCTAATCTTTCATTCAATTTCTTCGTTTGTTCTTCAAATCCTTTCTTTCCCAAAAGTGCAAACATATTCTTTTTGTAGGCTTCCACGCCGGGTTGGTCGAAGGGATTCACATCCAGCATGTAGCCGCTGACGGCGCAGGCCATCTCGAAGAAATAGATTAGCTCGCCAAGGACCTTTTCGGAGACTTCGGGGATGACAATGCGCAGGTTCGGCACGCCGCCGTCCTCGTGGGCCAACACAGTGCCGAGTTCAGCCTTGTGGTTCACCTCGCTGATGCGCTTGCCAGCGATGTAGTTGAGTTGGTCGAGGTCTTCGTTCTCCATGGGGATACGGAGCTCGTGGTTCGAGTTCTCCACCGAAATCACCGTCTCGAAGAGGTTGCGCAGACCGTCTTGGATGTATTGTCCCATGGAGTGCAGGTCGGTGCTGAAGGTGACCGAAGCGGGGAAGATACCTTTGTGCTGTTTGCCGTGGCTCTCGCCGTAGAGTTGTTTCCACCATTCGCTGAAATACACCAGACGCGGCTCATAGTTGACCATGATCTCGTTGGTCAGGCCTTGGGCATAGAGGGCTTGACGCACCACAGCATATTGCGTGACGGGGTTCTCAAGGGTGGGGCAGGCCTTGCATTGTTTCTCCATTTCGACGGCGCCCTTCACCAAAGCGCGGATGTCGATGCCCGCCATGGCGATGGGCAGCAGACCCACGGGGGTGAGCACCGAGAAACGGCCGCCCACGTCATCGGGGACGATATAGGTCTTGTAGCCCTTCACGTTAGCCAATTGTTTGAGGGCGCCACGGGCCTTGTCGGTGATGGCAATGATGCGCGAGGCGGCCTCCTGTTCGCCGTATTTGTTGATGATGTGTTGCTTGAGGATGCGGAAGGCGATGGCGGGCTCCGTTGTCGTGCCCGACTTGGAAATGACCGCCAGCGAGTAGTCCTTCTTGTCGAGGATGGCCATGAGGTCGTGGAGGTAGTCCTCGCTCATGTTATGGCCAGCATAGACGATGAGAGGTTTCTCGCCAGTGAGCGGTGCGAAGTGATTCTGCAAGGCCTCGATGACAGCACGGGCGCCGAGATAGGAGCCGCCGATGCCGATGACAACGAAAATTTCCGACTTTTTGCGCAGGTCGGCAGCGGTCTTCTCGATGTCTGCTAAAAGATTTTCATCGATTTCCGAAGGCAGATTCACCCAGCCGAGGAAGTCGTTGCCAGCACCTGTTTTATTGAAGATAGTTTCATAAACTTCTGAAACTCTTGATTCTAAATGACTTTTTTGGTTTTTGTCTAGAAAAGGTTGGACATGTGTGAGGTCGATTTTCATATTTTCTGAATATTAAGATGCTGCGAAGATAAGACAAAATCTTTAAGAATGTGATGGTTATATCAAAAAAAATACTATTTTTGCACAACATTTTTTGCACATCAACGTTTTACATGCAAGCTTATTATTCGTTTTTATTTTAGTTTTTTTATATGTCACGTTTAAAGATTTTATTGGCCGAAGACGATCGTGGATTAGGTATGATTGTCAAGGCTTTCCTTGATTCCAAGGGCTATCCCACCACCTTATTCCAAAATGGCGAAGAGGCTTGGAACAGCCTTCGCGACGTCCAGTATGATTTGTGCATTACCGATGTGATGATGCCTGTGATGGACGGTTTTACTTTAGTCAAACAAATTAAGGCGGTGCAACCCATGATGCCTGTCATCTTCCTGACCGCCAAGAAGGAGGAGGAGGATGTTTTGGAAGGCTTCAGCTTGGGTGCCGACGATTATATCACCAAACCCTTCAGCATGGATGAGCTGTTGGCACGCGTCAAGGTTTTGGAGCGCTGGTTGACCTACACTCCTTCTAGCACTTCGACATGTGAGTATCGTCTCGGCGGTTTCACTTTCGACGTGCCGCATCTCACTTTGACCGATTTCAAGGGCGAAAGGCGCAAGCTGACCTCCAAGGAGATGGAATTGCTGTACATGCTTTGTGAGCACAAAGGCGAGACATTGGAACGCGGTCTTGTTTTGAGGACCATCTGGGAGGAGGAAAACCGCACCAACGCCCGCTCGATGGATGTCTATATCACCAAGTTGCGCAAGTACTTCAAGGATGACCCCAACGTCGACATCCTGAATGTGCACGGCGTGGGATTTAAGCTGGTGGTGAAGTAACAAAGCTGTTACAATAGTAAAAAGGCGCGAGGAGAACTCTCTTCGCGCCTTTGTCTTTATTCTGGCAATGCCACCGCCTCAGGCAACTGCACCGTGGTGTCGCAAATAAAATCCCATAAAGGATCGGGTGGGAAATTGAAGGTGGTATTGGTCAGCAAGGCGAGGAAACGGTTTTTGTTCGTGTCGCGAATGATGGCGCTGCGATAGCCTTTCCACCAACCGAAATGGAAATACATGCCAGGGCGTTCCTTGCTCATGCGCCAGCCGAAACCGTAGTTTTCGCCGTTTTTCCACTCGGGCGAGCCGGGTTTGAAGGCCTCAGCCTGCAAGCTGTCGGGCAAAAGCACATGCTTGTCCAAGGCTTGGTTGAACTTCCAAAGGTCTTCCACAGTGGAGAACATGATTTTGTCGCCCATCACGCCGTTGAGGTAGTCGTTTTGCGTCTTCAGCGGCCCGTTCTTGAAGAGGTCGTGTCCATGCGCATCAACGGGCATATACAGCGAAACAAGGGTGTCGTTTCGCATCGAATAGATATAGGAATGCGACATGCCCAGCGGTTCGAAGATACGCTCGCGCATGAAGTCCTCGAAGTGCTGTCCACTGGCTCGTTCCACTACTGTTGCCAGCAAGGCATAGTTGATGTTGTTGTAGAAATAGGAGCCATCGGGCGTGCCGTAAGGCTCGGGTTTCTTTTCGGCCAGCATCTTGATCATCGCCTCGTTCGAGAAGGGCTTCTTGCGGTCGGGCCAGTGTTTGTCGGCCAAAGCATCATAGCGCGGCAAGCCAGAGCGATGGTTGAGCAAATGTCGAATCGTCACACCTTCATAAGGCAATTGGGGTATGTATTTCCTCACATCATCGTCGTAGTCGAGTTTGCCTTCGGCTTTCAAGAGCATGATGGCTTCGGCGGTGAACATCTTCGAGTCGGAAGAGAGCTGGAAGGCATCATCCACACGGAGTGAATCCTTTTGGCGTTTGCTTAGGTCGCGCCAACCGAAGGCTTTCTCGTAAACCACCCGTCCTTGTTCGGCATAAAGCACTACGCCATTAAGTCCTGCCTTATTCAAATCGGTGAACACCTTGTCGGCCTGCTTGGCACGTTTGGCCGCAATCTCATCGTTCAAGTTGATGAAGAGGCTGTCAACATTAATGTCAGGCACTACACGATTGCACCGTTTTCCGAAGAAGAAAACAGTGGCAACCACTACGATGAACAGCAGTAAAAGGACTAAAAAGGATCTCCGTCTCATTTTCGAGGGGCAAATGTACGTAAAAATGGCATAAAACCGCTTTTTTTCGGCAAAATTGTAGTCGGATACGGCTTAATTCGTTAATAATTACTACTTTTGCAGCCTCATTTAAACACCTTAATCATATTTCATGTCACAATTTACAGATTTTGGATTGAATCCCGCTCTGCTGAGGGCTATTAAGGAGCTGGGGTTCGAGAATCCTATGCCCATCCAGGAAAAGACCATTCCTGTGCTCCTGGAGA
>JAFRRE010000107.1 GCA_017428285.1 Bacteroidales bacterium
CACACATATGTACAATTTCATGCACTTTATTTTTATTGCACTTACTCATGGTCTCGTGCATTAAACCAAAAACCTGCCATCAGGCAGTCAAAGTGGTCAACAATTCGGAAAACACAATCTCCGTTAGAAATCTCTCAATGTCTCAGCATGATGGTGTTGAATATGTTTGGTTATTTGACAAAGGGCAATCGGTCTCGCCGCAAGAGACTGCCACTATCCAAGTTATCATAAGACGTTGTTTAGAAGAGTATCGCAACACTCCGATGTATTATATCTTGCCGGAAGGTTATCCTAGCATAAAAACAACGAGAGACTCGTTATTTATTGTTTATGATATTCTAAAAACCATTGATCTTGATGAATTAGGAGTAGATTCTTTAGTGAGAACCGATTATACTGTTTATTACCCATAGGGTCATTTTTTTTGTTATCTAACTAAAATAATGAAAGCATATAAAACATATTTAGTGTTCTTAATTGTTCTACCATTGCTTATAAACAGTAATTGCAAACATGATGATGAACACCCTTCATTTATCATAAAGAATGAATCGGACAAGGAAATTGTTATTCAGTTCTCTCTTTATGGGCCAATAAGCCATGACCCATGCTGCATGAAGCCCAATTCTTCATTTGAATATTCAGAACTATTACATACAAAAGTTGTTTTTCCCAATTCGGAAACCAATTTTTATTGGATAGGGGAGATGATGACCCAACATACGTCCGATACATTATATGTTGGGGCATTCTATCTTGATGATATCGTTTCTTTATCGTGCGAAGAGTTTGAGCAACTATTTCCCTTAAAAAAAGAATGGAATCTAACCTTTTCACAATTAGAAGATCTTGATTGGACTTTGAATTATAAGCCACAAGCTTTAACTATCGATTTGACTAAAGACTGACAGCACAAACACATTTATTCCATAAAAGAATAGTTGAATATCCGCCATGGCAAAGTACTCTATAATAAAGCAATTTGTTATTGTTGTCCTGTTGAGTATTCAAATTGGACTTAATGCTCAATCAAGGCTATCTCTATGTTACAGGTTGGATGTAATTCCACAAATTGATTATTATTACAATTCTTTGGACAGTATTCTCCAGGCTCGTTTAGGAGACAATTATCTCTTCCGATTTACAGTCATGCCATCGTTTAATCCTGAATATGCAATACAAATAGAATCAGCTGAAGAACAGTATTACTTAAAGGTAATCTCGTTTGACAAAAATCTATGGTATGCAAAAGACGCTACGGGCATCAATATAGATGAATGCTTCGTTGAACTGAAAACGGAACTTGCGGAACAAGTGTTGTATTTAAGCAGGCAATTCGTTGACAACAAAATAGATAGTGTTTCTGTTGGAAGCACTATTGATGGAGATTTGTATCAATTTGAGATAAACGAAAATGGGGTGATTTCTTGTGGACAAATTTGGGAACCTGCTCTTGATAGTCCTTTGAATCGTTTTTGTTTATTATGTGCTCAATTGAAGGATTTGTGCTTGACTGAAAACAAGTCTAATAACCAATAAAAATTCCCTATCTTTGCAGCCCAAAACGGCGAACGATGATTTCAATCCAAAACCCGAGCATGCATTTCACCAGCGAAGGCCTCTACACCTATATATCCCCAGTTCTGGCGGATTTGCAATCCGCCAGCCTCGAATATCAGCATTTGTAATGCGAGAAAAAAGGCTTGCGTAACTGGATGAAAACCATTATCTTTGACGCCGAAACATAAAAAACATGAGAGCTCGTGTTTACATAGGGGATTGCAAATCCCCAAGTTCAGCCCCAGCGGATTGCAAATCCGCTGGAACGGGCACCTTGCATCAAAAACAAATAGAAGCACTTTAAAGTATGACGTTGTCGAAACAGGTTTAACCAAGATGCAAGCTCGAGTAAGGGAACAATATTGGATAAACTATTTTGGCATGGAAAAGAATGGAGGACAATTGTATAATCAGATTAATTCAATAGCTCCTAAATATTGGAATAACTTTAGTATTAAAATAGAAGTAACAAATTTGCCATGACAAGAATTGTATGTAAAAAAGGAGATGTTTTCTCCATTGATACTGATTGTGGGAAACGCTACATTCAATATATTTGTAACGACATCAATCAATTGAATGGAAATGTAATAAGTGTCTTTAAAGATGAAACGCTAAAAGAAGTGGATTTTTACATTCATACCACAGTTGCTGCCGGAGTGAAGTTTTTCGGGTGGCAGAAAATTGGCAAACAGCCCATACCTGATATATCCGACATCGTGTTTTTCACGGAAATAAGTGAAATTGTGAGGAAAGTGGTTCACAATAATGCCGATGTAAATTGGAGAGTTTGGACGATAAGCGGAACCGATGCGTATGTTAAAGATTTGCCTGATGTAGAGTGTTACGAGGGATCGGTTTGGCCTCCGTGCGACATTCCTGACATATTATGTGGCCGTAATAAGTATTACAAAAGGTTTGTCAGATAAAGAGATTATGGAAAGTCTTTTTCGGGGCGGTAGCCGCTGCCCCGAAACCTTTCCATGCAAGCGCAGCGCAGCAAGGAAAACCCATTTATGAAAGATTTATGTTAGATTTATGTCCAAAGAAAACAAAACCTCCACCGAAAAAATCAACAAACTTTCTAAAGCAAAAGGTCTTTTGGATGATGATTGTTTGAATTATGATTCTGCATTGGAAGACCATTCTGCTTATAACCCTAATGATAATACTATCAAAGTGGGAAACACAGGCCTAAATAGAGGTAGAGGTTGGGCAAAATCCAGTATCGAACACGAATTGAATCATTTTGAGTTATACGATTATCAAGCAATGATGGATGGGAGCCCTTATATGGAGGAAAATGTGCTTGATTTTATGCATATCGAACAGAGGTAAATAACGTGCTTAACAATGGCTTGTCATGGAAAGAATACAACGAAGTGCTTGGTAAGATGAGATATTATCTAGGCCAAGGTGGACTTTATATTCCCGACCCAATGGCGGGGTTTACTAGTGGTTTTAGTTCAAGTTATACTTTTAAAATGTATTGGTCATGGATAAGAAGTTTCTATACATTCTGACGGTTGTTATTGCTTTTTCGTTGTTTTCCGTTCCTACACTTAAAGCGCAAACTGCCGACATGTCAATAAAGATTGAATCAGAGACCGACACAATATATAGTAATCAGAAAGGGAGAATCTTGGTCAGTTTTTATAAAAAGTGTTGGTTTCCCTCAAGAATTAAAATACAGCGGCTAATCAGATATGATGTTAATGCGTCAAGGACTTGTGCAATATATCTGGAAATTTCAAAAGATGGAACAGTATACAAATCTATGAATGCAATGTTGGTGAAGTATTCCAAGGAATCCTTTTTAATCTCCAAAAGGCATCCGGTAATAATAACTGGTTCAATTGATGTCGGAAAAGCATTTACAGAAGAACAACTTGAAAAGATTAAGAATCATCAAGATGGCTACCATTGGAATTCAAAAAACACTGATTATGGGGAGTATAAGTTGCGAGCTGTATATTATTCCGAATCTGGCGACACTGTTTATTCCAATCCTGTGATAATCCATTATTTGGAAAAATGATTTCCGTTTCGAAGTAGCTGTCGCTCCGAAACTGTTCCTCAAACAAAACGCAGAGAGAAAAGGCATTTACTAAATAATCATGTAAGATTTATGTCCAACATAAAAAGAATCTTTCTAATTTCGCGTATTAAAAAAAGAGCAAGGCGTGTATCGTGAACCAAATATAAGATATGTTTCAACTGTTGCCTGGGGCAACCTGCGGAATCCCACCACCTGGAGCGGGTGTTTCACGGGCACTCCTTTGATTGACCGAGGTTTTACAGGACATGAGCATCTTTATGGATTCGGCCTCATTAATATGAATGGGCGAATGTATGACCCAGTGATGAGTTCATTCCTCTCGGTGGACAGCTATGTACAGGATCCTGAGAACTCGCAGAATTTCAACAGGTATGCTTATTGCTTTAATAACCCATTAAGGTATACTGACCCCAGTGGAGAAGTGGTCGTAATTGACGACATCATTGCTGCTGCCATTGTGGGAGCCATTATCAACGGAGTGGTGCAGACGGCTTCGGGGCATGTCGATAGTTTTGGTGATTGGTGTTTGGCCACGGTCATTGGCGGTGCCGCTGGCGCGGCTGGAGCTTGGGCTGGCGGTGCGGCGGCAGGCTCTCTAGCAGGTTTTTACGGCGGTGCCGTTAGTGGTGCCGTTGGTGGTGCAACTGGAGGTTTCATCAACGGAGCTGGCAATACATGGATGAACGGAGGCAGTTTTAGTGACGGATTGGCGAGCGGCTTCTATGGAGCAGGAACTGGTTTTTTAGGAGGAGGCTTGATGGGAGGCTTGATGGGAGGGATTAGTGCTTGGAATAGAGGGTATCGTTTTTTGGATGGCAGGGGAACACCTTCTTACTTTCATGTAAAAGACATGCCTGAAGCATATGTAAACAATACTGGTTTCGATAAAAAAAGATGGGATATCAATCCAGAAGTAAAAGCGGATTATAATAGGAGATTAAGGTATAATGCGATAGAATTATTCGATGATTATACAAAGTTTAATACTTCAACTATTACTACCGACCCATCTTTTTTGAACACAACTGATGGGAAAAGTGAAATATGGATTAATTCCAACGGTTATTTGGGATCATTGGAAGGCGAGGCATATGGGGCCACAATTCCCTATGATAATGGAATAACCAAAGTGCTAATATCACCTTCTGTTGTTGATTATATTGGCACAGAAAACGATGCCTTTTTTGGAGCTATTTTAGGTCATGAATATACCCATGCTGTGCATTATTATTTTGGACTGCCTGTTTCACAAGACGGCCCAAGTGAAGCTGCAGCGTTGGAATTCACAAAAGCATATTGTTATAGCCATGGAATGTCTACTACAAACATAAACTATAATTTCAAAAGACTGACAACTTATCCAGACTTCTATATCATCCCTAAAGAATATCCGTTTTCAATACATAATTTTAAATAAACATGAATCACACATCATTTTTCTCTATATTCTTATTGCTATTCTTTGCGATAACCAATGCTTTGGGGCAAACAAGAATTTACCACACTTCAACAGAGTTGTTGAAACTTGAAACTTATGATTTTGATAAAGATACAATTATCTCCAACAGATATTTCCGTTTGTATCTTGACGGAGAATACTATGCTTTGGAATGCCACCATCTTGTGACAATCAATTACGACCATCGCTACGATAGTCACGATTCCACTTTTCTGTCCATTGGAACATATATCACCCAAGACAATACGATCCAAATGAAGGACAGCCTGAATGGGTTTTCATTGATGGCTGTTGTTGACAATGAAAACAGCATAAGTTTCCGTCAAGGATTTGGAAATGTTATTGATAAGACGATGGTTTTTTACGAGGAAACAACACAAAAAATACCAGGTATTATCAATCCTATTATCTATGACCATCACTTGGATTTGGATTTATTCCGACAAAACAAAGACACAAAAAGACTCAAATTCGGCTATTACGAATCCAGTTTCTGCAAGCTCAATATAATCGAAGATGGAAGATACGTATTATTCAAACAATACCCAAGAGATACCATCTCTAAAGGCAGATGGAAACGCGAAGGCAATCTTCTTGCCCTTATGGATGAGCATCTCGACCAACCATTTTACGCCACTCTTGAAAAAGAACGAGGCAATAAGATTACGATTCCCACTATGCCCTGTGTACTATTCAATAATACGATTATTGATAAAACCTTTATCTACACTGGTTATGACGAAAACATTCCACCGGACGCAGAATTGGCGAAACCTATGATGGGAAAGGATTATTTGAACGCAGTTTTCAACTCAAATACAGATGCCAAAGAGACCCTAGTGGTTTATTTCTATGATAATGAATACTCCATAGAGCAAATGCTTATTAATTATGGGAATTTCGACGCTATTATTTTCGTGCACACAATATCATATGGCCAGTATTCCAAAGATGGCTTTTTGCTTCATTTGAAAGATAGTTTGAATGGTTATGAAATGGATTTTGAACTGTCAGCAGACACCAGTAAGATTACCATGACAAAAGGCTATTGTCTTTGGGAAGACAGTTCTTTTTATCTAGTTGAACAGACATGGCATTATCCCGACTTTGCTTATCATGGCGATGCAGAAGAAATAACGCATCCTTTTGATGCCTATCTTTCACAAGACATGCTACAACCTCTTCACTACGGCAACTATCGCTTTTTTTATAACGGCAATTATCCTCATGATTTGATGCTATCAGAGGATGGAACTTTCGAGTTTTATGTTTGGGATAGCCAATTTTCAAAAGGCAAGTGGTATCGAAAAGGAAACGTTCTTTTACTTTATGACACTTGTATAGAACAGCCGTTTTATGTCCTAATAGACCAAGATGGAATTGTTCCATATTTGCCAGGCCTGTTTGGAAAAGTAAAAAGCGGCAGTGACGATTAAACCATAATAGTGAAATACTATTGCAAAGCTGAAGCACATCTGGTCCGTATCTCCAGTTCTGGCGGATTTGCAATCCGTCAGCCTCGAATATCAGCATTTGTAATGCGAGAAAAAAAAGGTTGCGTAATTGGATGAAAACCATTATCTTTGACGCCGAAACATAAAAAACATGAGAGCTCGTGTTTACATAGGGGATTGCAAATCCCCAAGTTCAGCCCCAGCGGATTTGCAATCCGCAGGAACGGGGTTATTCATTTCAAATGTATTGGTCATGGTTAAAAAGGTTTTATGGTTTCTGATTTTGCTTTGCCATCTTTTTATGCCGAAGAATGTTTTGTCACAAGACAAGATTGAATATAGAATTAGTTTGGAAATGGACGACACTATTCGTTATGGGGAACTGGTTCAGGTGAAAGCAGTCCTTGAGACAGAGAAACTGTTTCCTATAATGGTTAAGATGCATAGATACATTGCGCCCACTAAACTCGCGCATTATTATGTTGATCATTGTATATACCTTGAAGTTGTCCATAACGGCACAAAATACGAGGAAGGTAATCCGTCATTGCTTCTTCATACAACAATTGAACCTAAAAAAAACATGGCTTTCAAAATGGTTTCCTTGTGATGACATTCATGGAGTGTTCTACTTTTGCAATTTGCTTCCGGAAAACATTGTCTTGACACATAGCAAGGAAGAGTTATTTAATGTTAAGAACAAGGATTTTGGAGAGTATCAGATTCGAGCCATTTTTGTAAATATGGATAATGATACCATAGTTTCCAATCCTATTACAATTAAATATATAGAGCACTAGTTGCTTTCATTTCGGATTATAAATCCACTAGAACGGGGGGGGGAATAAAAGTATATTGCGCAAAGCGGGTCTTTTAATTCCCCCGCCCCCCTTAAAAGGGGGAGATCAAAGCTCAGTAAAAAACTCGGGATGCAACTCGGCGAACTTACGATCATATTGACGAATACGGCTCAGCGAGCGGCGCGTCCAGACAAGACGTAATGCATTGCGTTCCTCCTCTGTGAGGTGCCAATCGATGTCAGCGGAGGCATGGAGACGGTTGGTGAGCGTGTACATCAACAAGGCCGCAGAAACACTAATGTTGTAACTCTCCGTGAAGCCGTACATCGGGATGCGGACATGCATGTCGGCGTTTTCGACGGCATAATCCGAGAGGCCGAGTTTTTCCGTGCCGAAAACCAAAGCTATGGGTTGGTCTAAAGGCAAGGTATCGGGCGTGAAGTCATCGCGATGTGGACAGGTGGCTACAATCTTGTAGCCCTTCTCGTGCAGCTGTTGGTATGCCTCAGGCGTATTGAACTCACCTTTCTCATAGTAATACATATTGAGCCATTTCGTGCTACCCAACACCACATCGGGATTGACATCATAATGGTTGTTGTTCTCCACGATATGCACATCCTGGATACCTCGGAGCTCACAACTGCGCAGCACTGCGCTGGCATTATGAGGTTGGAAAATGTCCTCAAGAACGACCGTGAGATGCCTTGTACGGAAATCGAGAATCTCCTCAAAACGCTGCCGACGCTCATCTGTGATGAACTGCGTGAGAAACTCAAGCATGGCCACATCACGGGCTGCATTTTGTTGCAATTCAAGGTCCTGCACCTCCCTTCCGTCATACACGATGGATTTCTTCATGAGCTTTGCATTATCATTAAGGAGTGCAAAAATACGAAAAAAGAAAAAATTACAAAAAAATGGCTGAGGGTATGCCGAAAAAGCGTACTTTTGCACGCAAAATTTTGAATTGATATGGCAAAACAGAACACAAAACAACAAGGAGATGAAAGGCTCGAGAACGTTGAAGAAGCCTTAAGCAAAACCGAACTTTGGATTGAAAAAAACCAGAAAACCCTGTGGATAATTCTCATTGCCCTGTTGGTCATCGCATTTTCCATCTACGGCATCAGCAGATATAGGGCGAAAAAGAATGAAACCGCCAAGAACCTGAGCTTCCCGAGCGAGATCAGTTTCGAGGAGAAAGCCACACAAGCCATTGACTTTGCATCTTATTACATGCAGAATGAAGACTATGCCACCGCTCTGAACGGCGACGGCGAAAAGGTTGGATTCCTCAGCATTGTCAACGAATATGGTTCCACCAAGGCTGGTAAGCTCGCCGCCTATTATGCGGGTCTTTGCTATTTGAAACAAGGTGACTACAACAACGCCATCGAATACCTCAAGAAATATACCAATGACGACAAGGTGTTGGCTCCCCTGGCATTAGGTCTCATCGGCGACTGCTATCTTGAACTCGGCGACCAGCAAAGCGCTGTTGCCTATTATGAAAAGGCCGCCAAGAAGAACGCCAATGACTTCACCTCACCGATGCACCTTGTCAAGTTGGGCATGACCTACGAGATCTTGGGCAACTATGCAAAGGCTTTGGAGACATACCAGACTCTGAAGAAAGACTATCCGAACAGCAACGAGGCTTTCGAAATTACGAAGACCATCGCCTATCTTGAAGAGAAGATGAAATAATATTAGGGTTAATATAACAGGAATGCCTGGCCTTGAAAGGTCAGGCATTTTTTTGACAGTCTATGGAGAAGAAAATCAGAATCGCCTACTTCGGCACCCCCGAATTCGCCGCCTCGCAACTACAAGCCATTATTGCGGCAGGATATGAAGTGGCCGTTGTCGTCACCATGCCCGACAAGCCCGCAGGCCGTGGTCGGAAAATCCATTATTCCGACGTGAAGAAGACCGCATTGGAACACGACCTGCCTTTGCTCCAACCAGAGAAGCTAAAAGATCCGACGTTTTTGGAACAATTGGCTTCATATCAAGCCAACCTCTTCATTGTTGTGGCTTTCAGAATGCTGCCTGCCGTGGTTTGGCAAATGCCCGAACTGGGCACTTTCAACCTCCATGCTTCACTCCTGCCCCAATACCGTGGTGCGGCGCCCATCAACTTCGCCATCATCAATGGAGAGATTGAGACGGGGCTCACCACCTTCTTCCTCAACGAGGAAATCGACAAGGGAGCCGTCATCATGCGTGAGAAAGTCGGCATCCGTCCCGACGAAACTGCCGGCGAGCTTCATGATGAACTGATGCTGTTAGGCAACAAGGTAGTCGTTGAGACCATCAAGAAAATCGAAAAAGGGGACGTCCGCGCCTTGCCACAAGAAGAACTCTCGGAAGACCAGCCCTTAAAACCCGCTCCCAAGATTTCAAAGGAATTTTGCAATGTGGACTGGAGCCTTGACTGCAAGACGGTCTACAATCATATCCGTGGCCTTTCGCCCTACCCTGCCGCTCATACCCAACTGCAATCCGAAAGTGGCGAAATCATCGACTTGAAAATCTACTCCTCCGAAATCGAAAGCTGTATCCCGACTGTTGCCCCAGGCTGCGTGGTCACCGACAACAAAAAATACCTTAAAATTGCTCTATCGGATGGATTCATCCATCTGAAACAGGTGCAGCAAGCTGGGAAAAAAGCCATGTCGATTGATGATTTTCTGAGAGGAACACAATTCGATGGCGACTGGAAAACCACTTTGAAATGAGGAAAATAGTCCCAATTTCGGCAAATTTTCGATTTTTTTGATAAAAAATGCACATTTTTTTCAAAAAACGCTTGTATTTCACAAAAATACATTACTTTTGTCGGGTTAAAGTTTAACCACTAATTATTAACTAATTATGAATAAAGTAGAATTAATCAATGCTGTTGCCGAAAATGCCGGCATGACAAAGGTCGATGCAAGAAAGGCTATCGATGCCATCATGGATGTCACTAAAGCTGAACTGAAGAAGGACGGCAAAATCGCCCTCGTTGGCTTCGGCACTCTCTCCGTTACCAAGCGTCCTGCCAGACAAGGCCGTAACCCCAGAACGGGCAAGACCATCAAGATTGCTGCAAAGAAAGTTGTGAAGTTCAAACCCGCAGCAAACATCCTGAAATAAGAAACGTTTCAAAGACAAAAAAAGCCGTCATTTAATGACGGCTTTTTTTGTCTTCCTTCCTCTTTATCGAGCCATCCTTTTCATATTGGAGAACATCGTTGTCAACGAGGAATCGTATCGCATCCAACACCTGCGACGTTTCAATATCACTGCATTGGGATAGGATGTCCTTCATCGGCTGCCCTGTCTCACGCATCACGCTCTGCACCCGCTCTTCAATCGAATCGTATGGGACACGATGTTTGCCTTGTTTCAAACACACATCGCAACGGCCACAGACCTTTTTTGTTTTCTCATTGAAATAGCGCAACAGCTGCACGCTTCGGCATTCCTCATCGTTATTCACAAAGTCGATAACCGCTTTCACACGTTCCTCAGCATCTTTTTTTCGGTCGTAATAATTCTCTTTTGAAAGACCGAAATGCTTGGAATCAACAAACTCCGATAAAAAAAGCACTTGTGGTTTGTCGTTGCGTGGTGCGTAGGAAAGGAACTGGTAAGATTCCAGCTTTTTCAACTGCTCAACGACTTTGTCCGAAGCTAGTCCAGTCTTTTTGGCCAGAACTTCCTCGTTGATTTTCACGAAATCGGCAAGCACGCCAGGCAAACTACGCAACATACACTTAATCAGTTCACTGTATTGCGGATTGTTGACCTGAAAGCCATAAATGTCATCGCGCGAGGCCTTGATCATCACCTTGGAAGGCTCGTCAAAGCTGTCGGAAAGCAACAGAAAGCCTTCTTTTTCAAGGATTTTCAAAGTGTGGAACACCTCGACAATGGAAAAACCATAATGATTGGCAAAATCGCTCATCACCAAAGGATAAGAAACATTCTCCCCAGCCCCGATGGGAATATTGAAATAATTCCCCAAAGCACTATAAATCAACTTGATTCGATCCAATTCGGGAAACGACTGGGTCAGATTCTCCTGCAACTTGGTAGCATCGGCAGGCGAAACAAGCAAGAAAGCCTCAGAAGGCTTGAGGTCACGGCCTGCGCGACCTGCCTCCTGAAAGTAGGCCTCGATACTGTCGGGCAAGTCCATGTGGATAACAAGACGCACATCAGGCTTGTCGATGCCCATACCGAAAGCATTAGTAGCGGCAATAACCTTCACCTTACCTTTCATCCATAGATCTTGACGCTCGTCACGAGTCTTGGCATCCAATCCAGCATGATAGAAAGTGGCACTAATACCCACCGAGTTGAGCCAATCCGAGATGACCTGTGTGCGTTTGCGATTGCGTACATACACAATGGCGCTGCCCTCCGTCATAGCTTCTAATTTGCGGCGCAGCACACCGTATTTGTCGGCCTCATGATAAACATTGTAAGTCACATTCTTGCGTTCGAAACTGCTTTGGAAGACATTTTTTTCTTTGAAGCCGAGGCGAAATTGGATGTCATCGACTACTTTGGCTGTTGCAGTGGCAGTCAAGGCCAATACAGGTGTCTTTGGCATATAAGGTCGAATGTCGGCAATCTTCAAATAAGGAGGACGGAAGTCATATCCCCACTGTGAGATGCAATGCGACTCATCCACAGCCAGCAAGCATACCTTCATCCGCTTCAGAGCCTCGATAAAGGCATCCGTTTGCAGGCGCTCAGGCGAGACATACAAGAACTTCAGTCGCCCGTATGCCGCTTGATTATAAGCTAATTCCAAGGCATCGGGGTGCATCCCTGAATAGATGGCAGCTGCTGGAATGCCTTTGTCCACGAGGTGTGCCACTTGGTCCTTCATCAGCGCGATGAGCGGCGTGATGACAAGACACAAACCCTCCATCGCCATGGCTGGCACCTGAAAGCAGATGCTCTTGCCGCCACCCGTAGGTAACAGTGCAAGCGTATCCTTCCCCGCCATCACCGAGTCCACGATGTCTTCCTGGAGGGGACGGAAGCTGGGATAGCCCCAATACTGTTGCAATATGGCTCGAGTTTGGGCAGACATTATTTCAATAATAAAACAGGATTTTGCAACAATGTGTCCACAATCTGATGGTAAATCTGACAATCTGCAACTTTCGTGATTGTCATCACTTTATTGCCGGCATCCTTAGAGGAAGCACCACAATGGTATATTTTTTCTTTGTCTGTATTATAATCAATCACAATGTATCTGTCGTGATATATTCCACAGGTTTTCCGAAAACCAATTTTGATTTTTGGATATTGACCACAAAAATCATTATAGTCACTCAGATGCAATCCGCGGCCTACATTATCACTGAAAATGGTTATCATTACACTCGGTTTTACATTTTTTAGCAAAACTAGTGTTTTCAATCCGATATAATTGTCAATCACAAAGACGCTTTTCTTTGCCGTTTTGTAAATGCTACTATACGCTAAATTCGCCTCCACTGATTCGCCATTCAATATCAAGTATTCACGGCGAGTCTGAGGATCAGTAAAGTCTTGTATAACCTGAACCAAATCGGCTTTTGTAACCATTTCTTTTTTGATTTCGGCGATATCTTTCGTGTTTTGCGTGGTCTGCATTGACAATTGGAGCAATTCCCTGTTGCCGACAAGGCTCCGATTATCAACAATATAATCTTTAATTTCCTTGAAGGCTCGAACCAAAGCTTTGCTTTGTTGCGTTGCAAGTTCACCTTTTAAAACCGTCATCAACATATAAACGCCTTGCTCCGTGAAAACAAACGGGAGGTATTTCGAGAACTTTCCTTGACCCAATTCTAAGGTCAAGTTTTTTGACCTTAAAGCCTTTTCAACTTCGCTATCATCTGAAATAGAATTATTTAGTATCATTTTTGAGGTCAAGAATTTTGACCTTAAAATTTCATAATACTCTCCTTTGGTCAATTGGAAACGAAAATCGTCATCAAATTTTTCAATATTATTCTTTACTTGCTGATTGAAAGCTTTGGTAGTGTATCCATATATCGCAGCAAGGTCTGCATCAAGCATCACCTTGACACCACGAACGCTGTAGATAAGGTCTTTGATGAAGCCACCGTTATGTTTATCGTTATTGTCTTGCATAGACTATGTTTTGAATGCAAAGATAGGATATTTCCTAAAAATCAAAGCTCTTTCAACCTCTCCTGCAACGCCATCATCTCATCCCTGAACTTCGCCGCACTAAGGAAATCCATTTCCTTGACGGCCTTCTCCATGTTCTTCTTGGCTTGCTGGATGGCTTTCTGTATCTGCTCCTTCGACCTATATTCGGTTCGGCCTTCTGCCGCCATCGTGGCATCACCCGATTGCGAGTAGGACACAGGTGCAGGCTGGCCTTTTAAGGTGCCCAAAGAATTGTCAATGGCTTTGACAATGGTCTTCGGCACAATGCCGTGAGCCTCGTTGTAGGCCATCTGCTTGGCACGACGGCGAGCGGTTTCATCAATGGTCTTGCGCATCGAGTCGGTAATCGTGTCGGCATACATGATGACCTTGCTCTCGGCATTACGCGCAGCACGACCTGCGGTCTGCACCAAAGAACGTTCCGAACGGAGGAAACCTTCCTTGTCGGCATCAAGGATAGCCACTAGACTCACCTCAGGCAAATCCAAACCCTCACGCAGCAGGTTGACGCCAACCAACACGTCGAAATCGCCCATACGCAGACCTTGCAGGATCTCCACACGCTCCATGGTGTCCACATCGGAGTGAATGTACCGTGTCTTGATTTTCAAGCCGTTGAGATAGGTATTCAGTTCCTCGGCCATGCGTTTTGTCAAGGTGGTGACCAACACACGCTGGTTCTTCTCCGTCACTTTGTGAATCTCATCAATGAGGTCATCGACTTGATTCAAACTGGGGCGCACTTCAATCACAGGATCGAGCAAACCTGTGGGACGAATTAGCTGCTCCACATATACACCATCGCTTTGCTGCAACTCAAAGTCAGCGGGTGTGGCACTAACATAGATGGTCTGTCCCGTAAGCGCCTCAAACTCATCAAACTGCAAAGGCCTATTATCCAATGCCGACGGCAAACGGAAGCCATATTCCACCAAGGTCTGCTTGCGCGAACGGTCACCGCCATGCATGCCACGGATTTGTGGGATGGTGACATGGCTCTCGTCGATGATGGTGATGAAGTCATCAGGGAAATAATCAAGCAGGCAGAACGGCCTTGTCCCTGGACTGCGTCCGTCAAAATAACGCGAGTAGTTTTCTATACCTGAGCAATAACCCAGCTCCTTCATCATCTCAATATCGTAGTTCACACGGTCTTCCAAGCGTTTGGCTTCCAAATTCTTGCCAATCTCGCGGAAATATTCGGCCTGCTTGAACATATCATCTTGAATCTCCGCAACAGCAGAGTTCAACTTACTTTGTGAGGTCACAAAGATGTTGGCTGGGAAGATGGTCAATTCAGAGAGTTCCTCCATCTTTCTCCCTGTCACAGGATTAAGCATTTCCAGACTGTCGATTTCATCATCCCAAAAAACGATGCGGTAGGCATAATCGGCATAGGCGGGAAACACATCCATTGTCTCACCTTTTACCCTAAATTTACCCTGCGTGAACTCAATCTCGTTGCGCACATACAATGCCCCAACCAAAGCCTTGACCACCTCATCGCGGCTGATTTTCATTCCCCGCTCCAAATAGATGATATTCTTGCCGAAATCATCAGGATTGCCAATACCATAAAGACATGATACAGAGGAAACTACGATAATATCACGCCGACCAGAAAGCAAGGCAGAAGTCGTCGCTAAACGCATCTTGTCGATGTCCATGTTGATGGCTAGATCCTTTTCAATATAGGTATTGGTGGCGGGAATGAACGCCTCGGGCTGGTAATAGTCGTAATAGGAAACGAAATAATTCACCGCGTTCTCAGGGAAGAACTGCTTGAACTCGCCATAAAGCTGCGCTGCCAAAGTCTTGTTATGGCTCAACACCAAAGCGGGACGATTCACCTGAGCCAACACATTGGCAATAGTGAAGGTCTTGCCCGAACCCGTCACGCCAAGCAATGTCTGTGCATGGTCACCTCGTTGCAATCCGTCCACCAACTGCTTGATGGCTTCGGGCTGGTCGCCAGTAGGCTGAAAATCAGAGACTAGTTTGAAATTCACAATCGATATCGTTTTGCAAAGACTGCAAAGATACACAAAATTTCGTATTTTTGCAGCCAAATTGACAATGTATGATCCAAGCGACAGGCATTCATAAATCCTACGGCAGCCTCGAAGTGCTCAAAGGCATCGACCTACATATCGCCAAGCGCGAAATTGTGAGCATCGTTGGTGCTTCCGGCGCAGGCAAGTCCACCCTGCTCCACATCATCGGCACACTGGATAAGGCCGACCGCGGACAACTCATCATCGATGGCACTGAGGTCGGCAAACTGAATGACACCCAGTTGGCTGCCTTCCGCAACCAAAAGATCGGCTTCGTGTTTCAGTTCCACCACCTCCTGCCTGAGTTCACCGCCTTAGAGAACATCTGCATTCCCGCCTACATTGGCGGCATGGGCAAGAAAGAAGCCACCGAGAGAGCCGAAAAACTACTTGAATACCTGAATCTTACCGGCAGAAAGACCCACAAGCCTTCCGAGCTTTCGGGTGGCGAGCAACAACGCATCGCCGTGGCACGCGCTCTCATCAACCAACCCGCAGTGGTACTGGCTGACGAGCCTTCGGGCAACCTCGACTCGAAATCGGCAGAAGAATTGCACAAGCTTTTCTTCCGCCTCCGCGATGAAATGAACCAAACCTTTGTCATTGTCACACACAACCCGACATTGGCCGCCATGTCAGATCGCACTATTACTATCAAAGACGGAAAAATTGTTTGATTTAAGATTTAAGATTTAAAGATTCAAAAATATCAGTCCTTACAATATAATAAGCCAATTCTCGTTAAAGATAATAATATTCAAATCACCATTCACAGTTTTTAAATCTTGAATTTTGAATTTTGAATTTGCTCATGAATAAAAAACTCATATTTACCCTATTGTTCGGTGCTTCGCTCCTATTGAGCACCAATTTTGTCCAAGCCCAAAATGCCGAGTCGTACGAGTCGCTGATGAAGAAAGGCAACGACAAGTTCACCGCCAAGGACTACATCAGCGCGAAGACTTACTACGAGATGGCGTTGAAGCAAAAGGCAAACGACCCGACGGCCAAAAAGAAGTTGGACGAAACCGTGAAGAAGATTCAGGAAGACGGTGCCCGACAGGAAGTATTCTATGCCCATTTAGATGCCGGCGACCAATACTATGGTCAACAGAAATACGAAGAAGCTTTGGCGGAATACGAGCAAGCCTTAAAAGTTTTCCCCAACGATAAATATGTTAGCGGTCAGGCTGAGGCCGTGCGTGCCATTTTGAAAGAGCGTCAGGACAAACAAGACGCCTTCGACACCGCTATGAGTCAAGGTGAGAGTTTGCTGGCCGAGGACAACTTCGATGCCGCCATCATGCAGTTTGAAACCGCCATCGAGATTTTCCCCAACGACAAACTGCCCAAGGAGAAACTAGCCGAGGCCAGACAGAAAAAGCAGCTCTACACTGAAAAGGTCACTCGGTTCGACAACCTCATGGAGGAAGCCCGTCAGTTCGGACTGCGCAAGAACTACGACGCTGCCATCGGCAAACTCGACCAAGCCCTTGAGCTGTTCCCTGACGACATCGAAGCCAATGCCAAACGCAATGAATACCAGAGCGCCAAGAGCATTGCCGACCAATACAACGGCATCATTGCAGTAGCCGACCAACTTTATGAAAACAAAGCCTACAAGGAAGCCAAAGCCCAATATCAAAGTGCCTTGGCCGTGGTGAAAGGCGATGCCTACGCCACCGACATGATAGCCCGTCTTGATCCGCTCATCGCTGAGCAGGATGCTGAAGAGGCTGCTAGAATCGCTGCCGAACAAGAAGCTGCACGCTTGGCTGCTGAGGCTGAGGCCGCTCGTATCGCCGCAGAGCAAGAAGCTGCAAGACTTGCCGCAGAAGCGGAAGCTGCAAGGTTAGCCGCCGAGGCCGAAGCCGCTCGTATCGCTGCTGAACAAGAGGCTGCTCGTATCGCAGCTGAACAAGAAGCCGCACGTTTAGCCGCGGAAGAAGCGGCGCGTATCGCCGCAGAGGAAGAAGCCGCACGTCTTGCAGCCGAAGCTGAGGCAGCTCGTATCGCGGCAGAAGAGGAAGCTGCCCGCCAAGCCGCTTTGGCCGCTGCCGAAGCAGAGCGCCAAGCCACCATCAAGACTATGCTGGATGCAGCTGATGCTTTGTTCAACCAAGAGGATTACGCCAACGCAAAGGTCAAATACCAAGAAGTCGTGAACTTTGATGCAGGCAACGCGATTGCCACTGCCAAGATACAGGAAATCGACGGTATCTTCGCCCAAAAGGCGGCTGAGTTGGAAGCCAATTTCAACAATGCCATGAGCGCCGGTAACAGTGCCATGAACGCTGAAAAATTTGCCGAGGCCATCACACACTATCAGACAGCATTGGCATACAAGCCCGAAGACCTGAATGCCACAGCTCAACTTGCTGCCGCAGAAAAAGCAGAAAACGACCGTATCGCTGCCTTGCGCACACAATACAATGCCTTCATCAAGGAGGGTGATGCCAACTTCAAGACCAACACCTTCGACAAGGCTATCGAAGCCTACACCAAAGCAGAGGAACTTGGCCTGGAGACCTACCCCACCGAGATGATTGCCCGTATCGGCGAAATCATCGAACAAAACAAGCTCTATGAGCTGAACAGCGACTACATCTCACTTGCCGCTGGTGAGGCTCGCCGTTTTGAATTCAACAAGATTGATGTGGCCGTGCGCCGTTCCAACTACATCATCATCAAGGTGCGCAACCCGCATCCAGAGAAGACCTTCCCGATGATTGTCTCCTTCGGCGGTGCTGGCGGCAAAAACGGTGGTTTCGTGCTACCTATTGCAGCAACTGAAGAAGAAAAGACCTTCATCTTCCGCATCGGGTCGCAATACAAGTGGTTCAGCGAAGACAATACTTGGATTGAAATCATCTCCGAGAATAATGAGGTGGAAATCGGTAAATTGGAGGTTTCGCGGAGCAACTGAGCTGTTACAACCGCTTATGGAGCTACAATCGGCAACTCTGAAGACTCTTTTATCGAACTGACTGAATAAACACTGTCGACCACATACTTGCTCATGCCACGCCAAGGCAATGTGCCAAGGTATTCCTTGTAGTGCAGTTCCACGAACTTGCCCGCGCACCGTTCCAACTGCTTCGCCACATTCTCATCCTTCACCGAAAAGTTGAACTCGTTCGATTGGATAGTGGCGTTGCTATTTTTGGAGTTATATCCAGCCTGAATAAGTCGGCCTTCGTAGGTCTTAAAGACATAGCCTTTGTAAACGAACAAGTTGAGTTCGCCTGCCTTCACGCCGCTACCGAAAACAAAATAGAACTTGAAAAAGACAAAACTCGCCGCAGCCAGTACGACGATGATAGTTAAAATGGTGAAAATTTTCTTTCCAATTCCCCTTTTCTTGGGTTTCCCTGAATACTCTTCCATAGTTATTGCTCTTTTTTCTGTTTCTTCTGATAAAAATCACAAATCGTCGTGATGCCACATTCCTCACATTTGGGCTTGCGCGCCAGACAGACATAGCGTCCGTGCAGGATCAGCCAATGGTGTGCTTTGGAAATCACCTCCAGGGGTAGATGCGCGACCAAGGTCTTTTCGGTTTCCAACACATTCTTTGAGTTTTTGGTCAAGCCAATGCGGTTAGAAACGCGGAAAACATGCGTATCGACTGGCATAGCGGGCTGGTCGAAGGCCACGGCCATCATCACATTGGCAGTCTTACGACCCACACCAGGCAATTTCTGCAAGTCTTCTAAATTGTTGGGAACTATACCATTGAAGTCGCGCATTAAGGTTTGCGCCATCCCCAACAGATTCTTGGCTTTGTTATTGGGATAGGAAATGCTTTTGATATAGGTGTAAATCTCATCCTCAGAGGAATTAGCCATATCTTGTGCCGTCGGGAAACGTTGGAACAAAGCCGGTGTGGTCATATTGACGCGCTTGTCGGTACACTGTGCCGAGAGGATGACCGCAACCAATAGTTGGTATGGGTCTTTATACTCCAACTCCGTCTCAGCAATAGGCATATGCTCCTCGAAATAGGCAACAAAAGCGTTGTATTTTTGTTGAAGTTTAGTCTGTTTCATTGTGCTTTAACTGAATATGACTTATGATGATGAGTATGACCGCAATAACAATCCAAAAAGCGGTCATAGTCATTGTCACTGGTCATAGTCGAAAACTATATGATATCCCCTTGTTCGTCGACCAAAACGCCCCAGCTGACGGCCGTCATCTTGTCCCCATCAAAGAAGAAGTCAATCATGGCATCCTCGAAAGAAACGCGCAGTTCGCCACCCTCGGCTTCTTCCTCACATTCTTTGAAGCCGTTATCCTTCATCAATTTGACCACTTCCTCCTTTTTGAGGTCAAGCACTTTCTTCCCAAATAACGTAGCTTCTTCATTTTCAGTCTCAAAGCAGGCTACCACTGACTTAGTAATGCCCTCAAAATAGATGTTCGTTTCAATGGCATCGTATTCATAATAGATGGAGCGGTTGCCCGTTTCTTCCATGTCGCTCAGTTCTTCATAAAAGTCGGGCATATTCAGCAACTTGACCGTCTCATCAAGGGTCATTCCGAAAGGTATTTCACCGTAGCCTTTCAACGGTTGGATGGTAAAGTCTTTCATCATAATTATGTTGATTTGGCGGCTAAGATAGGGAATTTATCAAAACGAGAATCGTTTTTCGTGATTTTTTCCTCATTCAAACCTTATCGACTTGGTGGGACTGATGCGATTGATGACCGAGGTCGGGATGAGCAACATCAACACCCACAGAAGGAAAGTACCCAAGTTGATAAATATCACTGTACTAAGGTGCAACTCGATGGGAACAGCGGAAAGATAATAAGTGGCGGCATCCAATTTGATAAACCCGGTGTATTGCTGCATGAAGCAGAAACCCAAACCGATGACATTGCCTATGAGCATTCCGATGAGCAGAATATGTAATGAGCGGCGCAAAAACACCTCACGGACAAACTTGTTACTCGCACCCATAGCTTTCAAAAGCCCAATGGTAGATGTCCTTTCGATGATGATAATCAGCAACATACTGATTACCGTAATGCCTGCAACAAGCAACATCAAGGCCATAATGAGCCAGACATTAGTATCCAAAAGGTCAAGCCAGTCGAAGATTCGTGGATTGCTCTGACGCGCGGTATAAGAGGCCAATTCGGAAGGTAATGTATAGTAAAGTTTCTCATTGACTTGATTCACATCGGCATTGTCGTTCAATGCAATTTCCAAAAGTCCCGCTTCATTATCCTCCCAACCGTTCAGCTTACGGATCTGATTGAGGTCGGCGAAGACAAAACGCTCATCAAACTCAAAGAGTCCCGTCTCAAAGATGCCTGAAACCGTGAATTTCCGTCCACGCGCCTGCTGGTCTTTGTCAATAAACCACACACGGACATCGTCGCCTACATTGAGCAGCATTTTGTTGGCGATTGCCTTGGAAACCAGCACCTCGGTAGAGCGTTCATCGGCCATATATTTCGGCGTTTGGCCGTCAATAAGGCATGAACTGAAATATGTCCAGTCGTAGTTTTCATCCACGCCTTTCAGCACAATGCCTTGAATCTCATCTTCTGTCTTGATCATACCCGCCTTGTTGGCCACCATCTGGTAATGACTGATGCCTTCAACAGAGTTCAACCTGCTGATGAGCAACGAATCCAACACAAATGGCGTCTCCTCTACCGACTCGTTCTTGTCCAACGACTGCACATGAATCGGAGCCACGAAGCCGATGACCTTGTCACGAATTTGGTTCTTGAAGCCCACCACGACCGCCCATGAGATGAGCATCACAATGATGGCCAAAGCCACGCTTGTAACGGCCAAACGCATCACCGTGGATGACAGGTTTTCCTTCGAAAGCGAAAAAATTCGGTCTGCTATGAATTTTGGGCCCGACATTTGCAGGTTTTTCAATAATTTTGCAAAAGTAAAAATAAAACTCGGATGAAACGACATTTCTTTTCCTTTGCCTTGCTGTTTTGCGCTTTCCTGTCGCAATGCCAAGCACAAGTCTTCAAGATGGATGAGTCACAAGAAACAAGTTCCCCTTTGCTTCGCCTCGCCTTTGTCGACAAGGCGCATTACGTCTCTGCCGCCATGCAGCTCGATGACTACCTGCCACTTATCGAAGGCAAACGCGTAGGCGTGGTAGGCAACCAGACCAGCATCATCGGCAATACGCATTTGGTGGACACCTTGCTTTCTTTGGGTGTAGACATCAAGAAGATCTACACACCCGAACACGGTTTCCGTGGCACTGCCGACGCGGGTGCCAAAGTCAACAGCGGCAAAGATGAAAAGACCGGCATTCCTATCGTCTCACTATACGGCAAGAACAAGAAGCCCACAGCAGAGATGCTGCAAGGCATCGACATCATTCTCTTTGATTTACAAGATGTCGGCGTGCGTTTTTATACCTACATCTCCACCATGAGCTATGTGATGGAGGCCGCTGCCGAAAACGGGCTCCCAGTCATTGTCCTTGACCGTCCCAACCCGAACGGTTTTTATGTGGACGGACCCGTGTTGAAATCTGAGAATAAGTCCTTTGTAGGAATGCACCAAGTGCCCGTGGTCTACGGTATGACCATCGGTGAATATGCCAAAATGGTGAATGGCGAAGGCTGGCTGAAAGGTGGCATCACCTGCGACCTCACTGTCATACCTATTAATAATTACAATCGTAACGCCATATACGAGCTGCCCGTGAAGCCGTCGCCCAACCTACCCAACTGGGAGTCGGTCTACCTTTACCCTACCCTTTGCTTCTTTGAAGGCAGCATTGTCAGCATCGGTCGCGGAACAGAGACACCTTTCCAAATCTATGGCCATCCCGATATGCGCGGCAGCTACACCTTCACGCCCAAAAGTACGAGTGGTGCCTCCAAACCTTTGCTTGAAGGCCAACGCTGTCGTGGCGAGAACCTCGTCGAGTTTGCCCACGATTACCTCAACAACACCGACCAGCTCCAACTTGAATGGTTCATCGAGGCCTACCTGCAACTGAAGAACAAAGGCTTCTTCAAGGATTACTTCCGTCTGCTTTCAGGCGACAAGCAGATGCAACGCGACATAGAAAACGGAAAAAGCGCGGATGAAATCCGCGCTTCGTGGAACAACGACCTTGAGACTTTCAAGGCCATTAGGGCAAAATATCTGATGTATTGATTATTTCAACCTTCCAGGATACACCTTCAAGGCCTCTTCGAGGCACTTGATAGCGGCCTTCAGGTCATCAATGCAGATGCAGTAGGTGATACGTGCTTGATGACGGCCCTTCTCAGGGTCGGCATAGAAGCCCGTGGCGGGAGCCAACATCACCGTGGCGCCGTTGTAGCTAAAGTCGGTGAGCAGCCATTGGCAGAACTTGTCGCTGTCGTCGATGGGGAGGTCAATGACGGTGTAGAAAGCACCCTTAGGCATCGGGCAGAAGCATCCAGGAATTCTGTTGACGCCTTCAACGATGACATTGCGGCGGGCAATGTATTCGTTATATACACCATCAAAGTATGACTGAGGCGTGTCGACAGCAGCCTCGGCAAAGATCTGACCAAAGCTCGGCGGTGACAGACGGGCCTGAGCCAGACGCATGGCGGTGGCATAGACCTCACTGTTTCGGGTCACCATGCAGCCCACACGGGCACCGCAAGCGCTGTAACGCTTCGAGACCGAGTCGAACAGGATGGTGTTTCGCTCAAGACCCTCAAGCTGCATAACACTGAAGTGCTTGTGACCATCATAGCAGAACTCACGATACACCTCATCAGCAAATAGATAAAGGTCGTACTTCTTGACCAAACCAGCCACCTTCAAAAGCTCCTCATGGGTGTAAAGATAACCCGTGGGGTTGTTGGGGTTACAGATCATAATGGCCCTGGTGCGAGGTGTGATAACTTTCTCGAATTCCTCGATGGGAGGAAGAGCGAAGCCCGTCTTGATGTCGCTAGGGATAGTGACAATCTTGGCATCGCACAGCTTGGCGAAGGTGTTATAGTTGGTGTAGTAAGGTTCCGGGATGATGATTTCGTCGCCAGGGTTGAGGCACACGGTGAAAGCCATTTGCAAAGCCTCGCTACCGCCTGTGGTGACGAGTATTTGGTTGGGTGTCACATCGATGCCATGACGGTGATAATAGTTGCAGAGAGCACGACGATAACTAGGGATACCGGCCGAGTGGCTGTATTCCAGCACTCCATTACTGGCAGGAAGATCCTTGGCGGTCTCGGCAAGGACTTTCAAGGCACCTTTAGGCGTCTCAATGTCGGGCTGACCGATGTTGAGGTGATACACATGGATGCCACGCTCTTTGGCGGCATCGGCAAATGGAACAAGTTTACGGATTGCCGACTGCGGCAATTCCTTACCTTTATTGGAAATTTGTGGCATATGATTTAGTTTTTGAATAAAAAGCCATCTAACGTAAAACATTAGACGGCTTTTATGACTACTTTAATTCAATTTACTATTTGTTAACAGGCGATCCGTTATTGAAATCGTTCTTTTTTTCCGGCAATGCCTCAGAAGCTTGTTCAAGTACACGACCCTTGATACGCAACACCACAGTCGAATTCTTAATGGCGTTGGAAGTAACGGTCACAGTCTTGTTGATATTGCCGACACGATTGGTCTTGTAAGTCACCTTGATGACATCTGATTCACCAGGAAGGATGGGTTCGTTGGGCCATGAAGGAATGGTGCAACCGCAACTCGACTTGGGCTTCTGGATCAGAAGAGGCTCGTTGCCCGTGTTGGTGAAACGGAATTCACATGTACCATCGCCATTGTATGGCACATTGCCATAATCGTGCTCTACTTTATCAAATTTGATTTCAGGGCCAATGGCAGCCTTGCTGTCTTGCGCTTTGGCTGCTCCAACCATAAGGAACATAATGCCAAGCAGATAAATGAGTTTCTTCATTTTGATATGATTTTAAAATTGTTGCAAAATTATGAATTATTTTTGTTCGTTGCTCAAATATGCCACTTTTTCCAACAATTTTTCTCTATTCTCAAAAACTGTACCAAAAAAAGCAATCCCCCAAGAAAAGCCTTGAGAGATTGCTAAACTAGTATTGTCAGTCCTTACTGCCCATAGATTCCAAGGGAATGACATGGACAGTAAGGACTTCAACAAATGTTACAGCAGGTGGCAAGTAACCGTTAAACCAGCCATCACGATGCTCACCATGCTCATCAGCTTGATGAGGATGTTCAGCGAAGGACCTGACGTATCCTTGAACGGGTCACCGACGGTGTCGCCAACAACGGTAGCCTTGTGGTTTTCAGAGCCTTTACCACCAAAGTTGCCTTCTTCGACATACTTCTTGGCATTGTCCCAAGCACCGCCCGAGTTGGCCATGAACACGGCCAAAACGAAACCAGTGGCCAAGCCACCAATCAACAGACCCAGCACACCAGGCACGCCCAAAATGACACCTGTCAAAATCGGGACAAGGATGGCGAGGATGGAAGGCACCAGCATTTCGTGCTGTGCACCCTTCGTGGAAATAGCAACGCAACGCTCGTAGTCGGGTTCTGCTTTACCTTCAAGGATACCCTTAATGGTGCTGAACTGACGGCGGACTTCCTCCACCATCTTTTGGGCTGCACGACCCACAGCATTCATTGTCATACCACAGAACACAAAGGCCATCATGGCACCGATGAACACACCAACAAGCACGACGGGGTTCATCAGGTTGACGTTGTAGGCTTCCATGAAGTCAACCAAAGTAGCTTTGGCGGCTTCAACGCCATTAGGCAGGTCTTGTCCGATACGCACCAAGGCGATCTTGATTTCCTCAACGTATGAGGCCAACAGAGCCAAAGCTGTCAGAGCGGCAGAACCGATGGCGAAACCCTTACCTGTGGCAGCAGTGGTGTTGCCCAGGGCATCAAGGGCATCGGTACGTTTGCGGACTTCAGGTTCCAGACCGCTCATCTCGGCGTTACCACCGGCATTATCGGCGATAGGACCGTAAGCGTCAGTGGCTAAGGTAATGCCCAAGGTTGACAGCATACCCACGGCAGCGATACCGATACCGTAAAGACCGCGCGACAGGTTAGCAGCAGTAAACTCAATATTGAAGCCATTGGCGCAGAGATAAGCCAAAATGATGGCCACTCCCACGGTGACTACCGGGATAGCCGTCGAAAGCATACCGAGGCCGAGGCCGGAGATGATGACCGTGGCAGGACCCGTTTTGGAGCTCTCGGCCACCTTTTGAGTAGGTTTGTAACTTTGGGAAGTGTAATATTCAGTAGCCTTACCGATGATGACGCCAGCCAGCAAGCCGACCACCACGGAGAGTGAAGTCTGCCACCACATATTGGCGTATTCACCCGTCTCTTTTCCGAAGAGGAAATACATGATGCCGAAAGTAGCAGCAGCAATCAAGACGGCGGCAGTATTAGTACCACGGCTCAAAGCGCCAAGAAGTTCCTTCATGCCAGCGTTTTCCTTGGTACGAACCATGAAGATGCCAATCAGAGAGAGCAGCACACCGACAGCGGCGATGAGCATAGGAGCCAGAACTGCCCTGAACTGCATTCCTTCAACGGCAGCAGTAGCGAAAGCAGAAGCACCAAGAGCCATGGTAGCCAGGATGGAGCCAGCATATGATTCATAAAGGTCGGCACCCATGCCAGCCACGTCACCGACGTTGTCACCGACGTTATCGGCGATGGTAGCGGGGTTGCGCGGATCGTCCTCAGGAATGTTGTACTCAGTCTTACCGACCAGGTCGGCGCCAACCTCAGCAGCCTTAGTGTTGATACCGCCACCCACACGGGCGAACAAAGCCTGCGTGGAAGCACCCATACCGAAGGTCAGCATGGTTGTGGTGATGGTGATGAGGTCGTTTTCGGCTCCGACAGCCGCAAGCAAACCTGTTCCATTCAACACGAGGAACCACACGGACACGTCAAGCAGGGCAAGACCTACTACGACAAGACCCATGACGGCACCCGATCGGAAAGCCACTTGGAGTCCGTTATTGAGCGACTTGCGTGCTGCATTCGCGGTACGTGCCGAAGCGTAGGTGGCCGTCTTCATACCAAAGAAGCCCGCCAAGCCCGAGAAGAAACCGCCCGTGAGGAAAGCAAACCACACGACGCCGTTCTGCAGTTTAAAGTAAGCCATGATGCCGAAAATGGCCGCCAAGACGATGAACACGATGATCACCACCTTGTACTGCTGCTTCAGGTAAGCCATGGCTCCCTTTCGGACGTGCGCAGCAATTTTCTTCATCAAGTCAGTACCTTCATCTTGCTTCATCATCTGTTTGTAGAAGATGAAAGCGAATGTCAGCGCCAATACAGAGGCAGCCAACACAATGTAAACAATACTGTTGCTAATCATAAGATTGTTATTTAGTTAAACTTGTTTTGATTCAATGAACAATGCCATTATGATTCGTTTTCTCTACATTTGACGGGACAAAAATAAGGACAAAATAAATTGAAATGAAACTTTTTTCTATAGAATTTTTTCAAAAAACAACTTTTTTTGCTCATTTCCCAAAAAGTCCCTACTTTTGACGATTGAAGGGGAAAGGTTCTAATCTTAAATTAAGAATTGAAAATCAGTTTTTTAGCACAAGAGACCCAAACAACCCTTCCCAAAACAAGCGAAAATGAACAAAGTCAGTTTGGAAATCATAGGCTTGACGTACAGCGAATCCTCTACAGGTGCGTATGTCTTGATTTTGGGCGATAAGAACTCGCAACGCCGTCTGCCCATTGTCATCGGTAGCGCCGAAGCCGAGTCCATCGCGGTAGGCATCGAGAAGCACAAGAACGGTCGTCCCCACACCCACGACCTCTTTTTGAGGTTTGCGCATGAGTTTGGTATCGAGATCATGGAGGTGGTCATCAACCGATTCCGTGACGGTGTGTACTATGCCATGCTGATATGCAAACAGGGCGATGAACTGACGATGATCGACGCGCGTCCCTCCGATGCCATCGCCATAGCCGTTCGTATAGGCTGCGAGATTTATGCCTATGAAAGCGTCATGGAGGAGGCAGGCATCATCATGGAAGACATGGAAAAACAAGATGATAACGAGACCGATGATAACCTTATTAATAAAGGCACAAGCAAGACAAGCCTCGACATGCTCGACCTCGAAGCACTGGAAGACCTGCTTCAGGATGCCATCGACAGCGAGGACTACCAGAAGGCGGCGGAGATAAGGGATGAAATAAAAAGAAGGGAATAGAAGCTATCAGCCTTCAGCAGTCAGCTATCAGCATTTAGCCAATCAAGCTGAGGGCTGACGGCTGAAAGCTGAAATACGAAGTATTCAACGCAGTTAATGCCAATCTTGAATCTTTGAATATTAAATTTTTAAATCAACTTATATGAAAGCAATCAAATTCAGACTTATCGTGATGAACTTCCTCATCTTTGCGGTGTGGGGAGCTTATCTTTGCTCTTTGGGCATCTATCTGGGCCGTATCGGCATGGGTGCTAACATCGGTAAATTCTTCGCCATTCAAGGCATTGTCTCACTCTTCATGCCCGCTTTGATGGGCATCGTGGCCGACCGTTGGATTCCCGCACAAAAGCTCTTGGGCATTTGCCACTTCTTGGCCGCTGTTTTTATGGCATTGGCCGGCTATATGGGCATGAAATATGGTGCAGATGTCACCTTTGGACAGTTGTTCCCCTACTATGCCATCAGCGTGGCTTTCTTTATGCCGACCATCGCCTTGGGCAATTCGGTGTCATACAATGCCTTGAACCAAGCTGGGCTCGACACTGTGAAGGCCTTCCCTCCTATCCGCGTGTTCGGCACCATCGGTTTCATCCTTTCCATGTGGATCGTCAATTTCACAGGATATAAGAACGGCTACGAGCAACTGTTTGTGTCCGCAGCATGGGGTATCATTTTAGCTATCTATGCCTTCACCTTGCCGAATTGCCCTGTCAACAAGAATGTAGAGAGCAAGTCGTTCGTCGACACCTTCGGTCTACGTGCTTTTGGCTTGTTCAAGGACGCTCGCATGGCCGTGTTCTTCATCTTCTCGTTCCTCTTGGGCATGTGCCTGCAGGTGACCAACGGTTTCGCTACACCTTTCTTGGATGCTTTCGGTCAGTCACCGGAATACGCCAATGCCTTCGCAGTGAAAAACAACGTATTCCTCTCGTCCATTTCGCAAGTATCTGAGACGCTCTGCATATTGCTCATTCCTTTCTTCCTGAAGAAATTCGGTATCAAGAAAGTGATGCTCATCGCCTTTGGCGCTTGGGCTTTGCGCTTCTTCTTCCTTGGTGCAGGCGGTCCGACAGGCTTCGGCCTCCTGCTCTTCATCCTTTCGATGATTGTCTACGGTGTGGCTTTCGACTTCTTCAACATCAGTGGTTCGCTCTTCGTTGATCAGAATACGGACGAGAAGATCCGCAGCAGTGCGCAAGGCGTGTTCATGATGATGACCAACGGCCTGGGTGCCACCATCGGTTCGTTCTGCGCCCAAGCAGTGGTCAACCACTTCACCCTCGGCAAGGCAGATTTCAACGAACTCATGACTGGCTGGTCGAATGCATGGTATGTGTTTGCTGCCTTCGCTCTTGTAGTGGGAATTTTGTTCGCCATCTTGTTCAAGTACAAGCACGAGCCTGAAAAGAAATGAAGCAATACCTCGACCTACTCCAATATATCCTTGACCACGGCCACCAAAAGGGAGACCGCACGGGCACAGGCACCATCAGCGTGTTCGGTTACCAGATGCGTTTCGACCTTTCGGAAGGTTTCCCACTAGTCACGACGAAAAAGGTGCACCTGAAAAGCATCATCCATGAGCTGTTGTGGCTGCTCAGCGGCGACACTAACATCAAGTATCTGCACGACAACAAAGTCACAATTTGGGATGAATGGGCCGACCCTAATGGCGATCTCGGTCCCGTCTATGGCGCACAATGGCGCAACTGGAACAACGAGGGCATCGACCAGATTGCCGAGGTGGTAAAGAGCATCAAAGAGAACCCCAACAGTCGCAGGCATATTGTCACGGCATGGAACCCAAGCGTATTGCCCGACGAACATGAGAAAGACTTTGCCGCCAATGTGGCGGCGGGTAAGGCAGCTCTCCCACCCTGCCATGCCTTCTTCCAGTTCTATGTAGCCGACAGCAGGCTGTCGTGCCAACTTTACCAGCGCAGCGCTGACGTATTCCTTGGCGTACCGTTCAACATCGCCTCCTACGCCCTCCTCACCATGATGATGGCGCAGGTGTGTGACCTAAAACTCGGTGAGTTCGTTCACAGCTTTGGTGACGTGCACATCTACAACAACCACATCGAACAAGTGAAACTGCAACTGTCGCGCACGCCGCGGTCACTACCTACGATGAGAATAAACCCTGAAGTCAAAGACATTTTTGGCTTCAAATTTGATGACTTTACCTTAGAGAATTACGACCCCTGGCCTGCCATTAAGGGAGAGGTGTCGGTGTAAAAATCACGAGACGCATGCAATGCGTCTCTACAACAATTCAACGATTAAACAAACAACAATTAAACATAATGACCATCTCCATCATCGTCGCCATGGCTGCCAACCGCGCCATCGGCATCAACAACCAACTCATTTGGCACAACAGCAACGACCTGAAGCATTTCAAGAAGGTGACTAACGGACATTGTGTCATCATGGGACACAACACATGGCTCTCGCTGCCTGGACAAAAAGCCCTCCCCAACCGTCGCAACATCATCATCTCCGACCGTTTGGATGAGGCTCCCGAAGGCTATGAACTTGCCACTTCCATTCCACAAGCCATCGAAATGGCACAAAACGAGGAAGAGGTCTTCATCATGGGCGGCGGCAGCATTTACGAGCAGTTCCTGCCCAAGGCCGACCGACTCTACTTGACCCGTCTGGACAAGAAGTTTGAGGCTGACACCTATTTCCCTTACATCAATTTCGAAGAATGGGACCTTGTCGACCTTGAGGTCATTGATGACGACCCACAAGTGGACTATTCCTACCGCTTCGAAGTGTGGGAACGTAAGCAATAAAAAAAGCTCGCCGATGGCGAGCTTTTTTTTTTCGCTTATCCTAGTTTATCTGATGACCGTGATGCGCTTGGTGACTTCACCATTGTCGGTGGAGACACGCACCATATAGATGCCACTCTCGACATCGCTCAAGTTGATGTCGACCGACTCACCTTGGCATGCCATCTCATAGACCTTCTGACCCATCAGGTTGTAAACCGTCACATGGTTCAAACCTTGGCCTTCCACAGTGAAACGGCTTGTGGTAGGATTCGGGAAGACAGAGACAGCTTCCTCCGTCTGTTCATTGACACCGTCCAATGAATAGTAGGCATGCAAATAGAACTGGTTGGGGTCATAAATCCATGCAGCAGGAGCCGAGTAGCAATCCGTGCTCTGATAATAAGCTTTCAACTTATAGTAATAGTGACCCTCTTCGACAGCCGTATTATCGGTATAACTGGTAGCATTGGCATTAAACACCTTGATCCTTTCGTATTGGCTGTCTTCGCCAAACTTCCTGTACAGATAGTAACCTGAGAGGCCGTCATGAGGTTCTGGCTTTTGCCAAGACAGCTTAATCTTGTATGCTTCACCCACATATTCAAAATTGAAGTCCGTCGGGGCATAGCAGGCACCCGAAGTGGCGCACGACTCATTGGAATACTGGCCATTTTCACCGCCATAATATAAATAGCTGACCATATAGCAATGTCCACCCATCTCAGTATCTTCATCTATGAAAGAATTACCTTCAACGATAAGGCGATGCAACAGGCCATCACGATACACAGTATAGCCATAGCCTTCTGCGGTAATGGGTTCCCATGAAACGTGGATATTGGCCAGATTCTCTTCATCAACAAGGGCGATAAGGTTGGAAGGACAACCATCACCAACTGCATTGCCACAACTGTTGTTACCTTGGTAGAAGATTCCTTCAGTCATATCGGCTGACTGGCCTGAATAGGTATAAACAGTATTATTTTGCGAATCCTTGATGATGAAGCCCATATTGAAGGAATCACCATACATCTGAGCAGACCAACCAATCGAAACAGGGCCAATCGGCACGTCAACTGAGATAGATTGAACAGTTGAGTTAGTGGTGGTAACTTGAGCGACTTCCTTACCTGTAGCGTTGTAGACATGAATTGCAGCTCCACGGAAGCCATTCATGGCAGCTTGGGTGATGTTAACCGTCCAGCCACAGGTGGGGCCAACGCTGACTTTGTCGGCATAGCAGATTCTACCATGCATACCATTATTGACGGCGTACACTTCATACTGAAAGACATCAAAACGTGGCACCTCATTATCCGTAACTGTCATAGTTGCACCAGGGGTAACGTTATCCTCAGTGTAAATGACATGACCATCGCGAACAACAACAATCTGTTCGATAGAAGTAAGGTTGGTATTGTTCAAGGTTTTTGAAGGATTGGTCCAAGTAAGTGTGGTCTTCAGTTCGTTGTTGGCAACAGGAGTCACCGTAAAGTTGGTGGGAGCCTGAGGCGTAGCATTATAGATATCAACGGGGACAAAGTTGAAGATGGCAGCATCGCGGGATACCGAATAATCGATTTCATCAAAATCAATGAACAGGTTACCTGTGCCACTCCAACCGAAATTCCAGTGCATCAAACCGGCATCATCATAACCATCGCACACAAAGGCATGGCAGCCAGGAGTAGGGGTGCCATCATCGCAGCCCGAGTAATACACAGGCCAACCCATATCGATGTGCTCTTTCAGCATCCTAAACCAATCGGCATAGGAATAATTGGATCTTTCACGATGGGAAGCTTGGTTGGTATACTTGAAATAATTGCAGATGGCGGCCGGCACATCAGTGGATTGGGCACCACTGCCATCGGGGGCATATTTCATACGGACTGAAACGCCGCAGTGGTACATCAACGTAGCTATAGCTTCTTTTTCGACTTGAGCTGATGAGTTAGACAAAGTGGCAGGCATATTGTCCCAGTCATACGTAGTCTGACCAAAATTGGCGCTGAGGTTCGGGAAAGTAGGATAGCCAGGACCACTCGAAGTGTAGGTCAAAGAGCCTTGTCCCTGTAAAGGATAATTCCAATACTTCATGATTTGGCTCATAGCCGTAGCCACACAGCCTGCATAGCAACGACCACCAGGGCCGCCAGCATATTCGGGGCAGTACAGATTGTAGGGAGAATCTTGGTCCCATTTGGTAGTCAGCAAGAACTCATCTGCTCTGCCGCCGTTTCTTGACATAAGGTGTCCAGTTTGGGCAACCAGTTCCCATTCGGCTGCCACTTGAGGCGTAGCATTTCCGGTGCGTCCTGCCCTGCCCTCAATAATGGCATTGAGTTGATATCTTAACCCATCAGGCATGTTGTCAACTGGGAATACGCCCTCCTTGGAATAGCCCAAAATAGGACGGAAGTAATCGTCGGCCGAAACCATAACAAAACCATTATCGCCCACGTTGAACACATAGAAGCAAGCCTCACCACGATAGGAAGTACCCGTATAGACCAACGTTAAATCGTTGTTCTGGCGCGACTGCTCAAATTTGGCTTGGACAAACTGTTGCCCCACATACTTAGCCTGGCTCAGATCGACCGGATTGGCATATACCATCCCGATGCCGAGAACCATAGCGAACAAACTCATTAAATACTTTTTCATTTGTAGTTGAATTTTAGATTAGATTCTGAATTTTAAGCCGCAAATATAGACATTTTTCCAAAACACAACAAATTATCAATGGATGACCGAAAATCTCTTCATCATTGTGCCTTGGTTGGTCTTCACACTGATAGTGTAAATGCCTGAAGCCAGATCAGCAGTGTTGATGACAACGCCGTCCTCAGCGCAACGTTGCATTTTCACTACCTGACCCATCACATTGCAGATGGTCACTTGCTGCAAACCTTCGGCCTCAACGCTCATCAATGTGTTGGCAGGGTTGGGATAGACACTAAGACCTGCATCGCCGTTTTCGCTGACCGAAGTCACTTCCACATGAACATAGTCAGTTTCCTCATCAACCCACGCTGGGGTGGATTCGCAATAGCTGCGGAAGGCGGTCACCTGGTAATAATAGTCGCCGGCATCCACGATGTCGAGGTACTCACGCAAAGTCTTGTCAACCGTTGCAATCATTTCATAGTTAATGCCATCTTCACTACGATAGACCTTGAACGACTGAGGCTCTTCATCGTAGCTCCAAGTCAGCATGGTTCCGAAACCTTCGTTGGTCCACTGGTATTCGCCAGCGAGGTTGGTCGGAGGTTGGCAGCCAGCACAGTCGTTATCGCCCGTATAAAGCGTTGCCGGAACCTGATTGGAATTGCCAGTGAAGGTGTAAACCGAACTGTTAGATGAGTTTTTAATGTTGATGGTCATGTTACTGACAGTCGAATTAGGGGCCACCCAATTGAAGGTGACATTGCCTTCAGGCATGGCAATTTGTTGGCTGATAGGCGTCGAGCCAGTCATAGTGACTTCCTTAATGACCGAGCCAAATCTGTTCTTCACCTGAATCTTACCGCCGTTCCATCCTTGGAAATTGGTCGTTTGTCCAACGACCTTCCAAGTACAGGTGGGACCATACTGATACCTGAACTCAGCTGGACGGCCTTTGGCGCCGTTGGACACGAAATAGATGCGATAGTTATAACAGTCGTAATCAGGCACATTGTCCTCAAAGGTCATGACCTCGCCAGGAACCACATTGGCTTGGCTAAAGATTTCCTGATCGTTACGAAGCAGGACCACTTGCTCAATGTTTTCCAAAGTGGTACCATCTAATGATGAAGTAGGATTGGTCCAGCTGACCACACCCACATTTGAATGGGCATTTTCTGCAACAACTTCAAGGTCGGTGACAGCGGGAATGAGCCCGTCGTAGACATAATCTGGAATCATGTCAATAATAACACCTTGGTAATCATTGAAATTACCTGAATAAGTATTCAAAGCGTCAATAGCAAAATAGTTGTTGTTGAAACCGCTCCAACCCCAGTTGAAATAGAACTTACGGTCGCTCTCACGATAGCCGCAGCAAACAAATGCGTGGCCCGAATTGCCTTCCGCTCCTGAATAATACATGGGGAAGCCTTCCTGCAAATTGGAAATCAATATTTCTTCCCATTCATTTCTGGTATAAAGGTCGCGATCCAAGCGATTGGCATTTTTGGTGTAACGGAAATAATTGAAGATGGCATCGGGCACATCCTGCGAATGGGCTCCCGAGCCATCAGCGCCATACTGCATATCAACGGCCACACCGCAATGGTACATCAACAAGGCAACAGCCTGATAGTTACTATTATTCACACTGTTTGGCATGTTGTCCCATTGATAATATGTGTTCTCGAAGTCAACCGACTGCGTGGCATAGCCCGAAGGTGTATAGCTGTGTGAACCTTGACCATGGTCGGGCCAGTTCCACCTCTTCATTACCATTGACATGGCTGTGGCCACGCAACCCGCGTAGGCACGTCCGTTAGGACCACCATGACCCGTAGGGCAATAGTAGTTGAAAGGATGGTCTTGGTTCCAGTTAGTCGAAATCAAGGGAGCCACATCGCCGCGCATGCTGCGTTCGCCCCTAATGACACCATCCCTTCTGATTTGTTCCCATTGCTCGGCAATCTCGGGATCAGCAGTCATGTTGTTAGTCACGGCATACTCGATTTGGCGGGCATAGTGGCGGAGGTAATAGGCCAAACCGTCAGGGATGTTGTTGGCATCGAAGCAACCTTCTTCGCCGAAAGCCAAAATTGGTTGAGCCACGTCATCGGCAGCCATAATCATGTATCCGCCTTCAAAATTGAAGACATATAAGGCATTGGCTCCGCTTTCAGTCGTTTGGGTATAGGCCAAGTCAAGATTAGCCACTTTTTTGGTAGCATTTCCCTGCACATACTTCAAGCTCAACTGACAGGCAGTGTTCACGTCGACAGGTGATGCGATGAGTTGACCCACAAACAAGGCCAACATCAGCATAACAGATAATGATTTCTTCATCTTTAGTAGAAAGTTAATTTATTGAATTATTATAATTTACATTTTTACAACACGTTGTACAGCCGAACCGTTGTCGGTATTCACCTTGACAAAATAGATGCCGTTTTGCAGCTGGCTCATATCAAGAGTCGCTTGACCGTCTTTAGCAGACATCTGCATGACACATTGACCTACAAGGTCATACACGCTGACCAATGTCATATCCACAGCTACTATGTTCAGCTGACCCGAAGTGGGATTGGGATAGAGCTTCACATTCATCTGACACTCATTGACGGAAAGATTGGTGACACGGATGAAATCCTCACCGTTGGCGTTCAAGGCAAACTCGGACTCACATTCCTCATACACAGCCTTCACCTTATAGGATTTGTCGGTTATGTCGATAGGGATAGCCTCTTCATAAAACAGTTCTGTCAAACCCGTCACGTACGTGGTGTCGTTAAGCTGATGATTGATGATGACAACAGTGTAGCTATCTGGCACACGGTCTTCGGGAGCATCCCAAGCGATATGTGCCGCCCCAAACGGTTCTTCCCTACGCAAATTCGACGGTGCCGAGCAAGGCAAGACAGGAGCAGGTATGGCAACACAAGCCTCGTTGGTAGTGGACTCAAATTCTTCGCCATGGGCAACGATTTGATAGCAATAGGATGCGCCTAACTCCAGATTATCATCCTCAAAAACGACACCATTCACTTCACCGATCTTCTCGCCATTACGCATGATATCGTAGGCTGTGGCTTGGTAGGCAGGTTTCCAGCGCAGGTTGACCTGATAGGTTTCCTCCTCTTCATCCAACTCGGCTTGCAAATCCTTGGGCGTATTCGACCAGTCCACATCGATGAAGAACTTCTCGCTGTCAAAAAGGTCGTTGGCATAGGCCGAGGAGCAGTCAATAGCCATATAATAAGCCTCAACAACATATTGGTATTCTGTGCCAGGAACAGCGCTTTGGTCCCTGAAGGAAGTTACGTTGGCTGAAGTCAGCTTAATGCGTTTATATGGTGTGTCGGCAGTCTTGCGGTAGGCAATATAACCCGAAACAGAACTGTTTTCAGTGGATGACCAGTTCAATTGCAGACCATTCCCATTGTAACTGAAGTATAAATCCTTCGGAGGCTCGCAGCCCTCGCCTGACGTGGCACAATACTCGTTGGAGTTGGCCGTCTCACCGCCATTGCATAGGGCAGTCACATAGTAACAATGCCCACCAATGTCAGTGTTTTCATCAACATAGCGAAGCTCATGCGCCATGTTGAACAGGAAACCATCGCGATAGATGCAATAGCCAAATTCAGGATCATGGTCACTATCCCAAGTGAGGACAATGGTCTGGTTGTTATCAGGGTCGACCGTAGCCCTCAAATTATAAGGCGCCTCACAAGTGTTTTCGTTGCCACAAGAATTGTTCAAGGTGCGTAGCAAGCCAGCATCCAATTCAGACGAAGGGCCATTGTATTCATAAACCACTTGATTCTGAGGATCCTTCACCTTGAAGGAGATATTGCTGATGGAGGTAGCGGGCTCTGTCCAGTAAAGGTTATTGTTGCCAAGAGCCATTTGGAACCTTTGCAACTGGGCAGCCGATGTGTTTGTGGTCAAAAAGTCGATATAAGAACCTGCAGCATTCTGCACTGTAATGCCGCCGCCGTTCCATCCGTGGAAATCAGATGATGTCATGATAACCGTCCATTCGCAGTAAGGACCAAAGACAGCCTTGGTATAGGCTGTGCGACCATACGACGTTCCACTTATTGCCAGGACAGCATAGTCGTACTGGTCGAAGAAAGGAACCTCATCATCGCACGTCATGGATTGTCCTGGCTGGACATTTTCGATTTCGTGGACTACAAAGCCATTACGTAAAACGAGAACCTTGTCAATATTGGTCAAAGGCTCACCCGTTTCAGCCTTGGTAGGATTGGTCCATGTGAGATGGCCTATCAGCGAGACATCACTGTCGATGGTCACTTCAAGATTTGCAGGAGCTTGTGGCATGGCATTGAAGATATAGTCGGGAACAAAATCCACGACAACACCTTGGCTGCCCGAGTATTCGAAGTTCTCTCCATCGATAAGGAGGTAATTGTTGTAGGAACCGCCCCAACCAAAGTTGAAGTGGAACAGACCGTCGACATCGTAACCGTCACAAACGAAGGCATGTCCGCCGTCATCACCATGGCCTGAATAATAAATCGGGAAACGTTGGTCAATGTTCGACTTAAGAAGGGTTATCCATTCATCGTAGTTGCCACCCTTAGAAATGAAAGCAGACCTGTCGGTATAAGAAAAATAGGTGCTAATGGCTCCAGGAACGTCTCCTGAATAGGCTCCACTGCCGCTCGGTTCATAGTTCATGTCGACCGAAACGCCGCAATGGTACATCAACGTCGCAACTGCCTCTCTCTCCTCCTGACTCGAACCATTGCCATAGTAATCAATCATATTGGCCCAATCGTATGTGGTGGCCCCGAAATTGGCATATTGCTGACCATAAAGAGGAGCGTAATAACTGTGTTCACCTGTTCCCTTCACTGGCCATTCCCAATACTTCATGATTTGCGCCATGGCCGTGGCCACGCAACCTGTCGGGCAACCGCTGGGGACATACAAGTTGAACGGCGTGCCTTGATCCCAACGCTGTTGAATCAAAGGTTCAACAACAGGAAGGCCCTTATCTGCATGCAAATAACCATATGCCTCAAGGTTCTTCCATCGTGAGACAATGTCGTTCGAAACGGGGCGGCCTTGTTCAACCACTGTGACAATACCTCTTGAGATTTCATCCAGCATGAAACGTAATCCATCGGGAGCGTTTTCATAGATGAAATTGCCTTCGTCGGAATAGCCGAGGATGGGCGATGAACTGTCATCGGCAGCCACAATGACATAACCTCCATCGAAGTTGAAGACATACATGGTCGCCATGCCGTTGTCGGCGCGGTACGTGTATGCCAGTTGCAAGTCTTGCACCATGTTTTTGGCAAACAAGGCCTTATGCTGGGCAAAACTCAGTCCCAGACGTTGTGCCTTAGCCACATCCACGGGTTTGGCTTGAAGAGTTGCGATGCCCAAAAGCAGGGCGAGGATAACGAGTAGCTTTCTTTTCATAGTCTATGATTTTTACGATTTAATTCAGTTTAAAGCGGCAAATATACACATTTTCAGGTTTTCTGTTCCTTTTTCTTTGCTGCAGGAAACAAAATATTATTCAAAATGAGTCGATAGCCCGGCGAATTGGGGTGCATGTCAAGCTCAGTAGGTGGGTCCCCAACGATGTGCTGGTAGTCCTCTGGGTCATGGCCACCAAGGAAGGTCCAGAAACCGTTGCCAAAATTGCCGTGGATGTATCGGTCCTCATTCAACGCGCCATTGTCGCCCAAGACGACCACTGACGGCTTCACATAGTTCTTATTGAAAGCCGTAGTTTGACCCATAAAACCTTTCACCAGCTTTTCGTGGCATTGGGTGAGCATGGTGGGCACAGGATCCCATTTCGCCGAGAAGTCGAAGAGCAGGAAATAATCGTTCTGCTCGTTCACCAGACGCGAACGGCCTTGGGTGACATCAATATTGGAGACTTCGTATTCCTGCGGGTTGTTCGACACCGAGAAATCGGTGAAAGCGAAGCAGTTGTCGTAGTTGAGTCGTTGCGGGTCGCCGCTGCGTATGGGGTCGCCGTCGAACATATAGTCGCAGATGTCGAGGCCGTCGGCGGCAAGAGCAATATCGAAACTGTCGGGCGCAGAACACATGGAGAACATATAACCGCCGCCTGCCACAAACTCACGGATCTTCTTCACCACCGCGAGTTTCAGTTGCGACACCTTGCTGAAGCCCCATCGCTGTGCCGTGGCTTCCTGCATACGCACATCCTCTTGGTACCATGGATAATTGCGGTAGCGTGCCCAGAACTTGCCGTACTGTCCCGTGAAGTCTTCGTGGTGAAGGTGGAGCCAATCGTAAGTTGGCAACACACCTTGTAGCACTTCATCATCGTAGACCACATCGTAAGGAATCTCGGCGTAGGTCAGCACGAGGGTGACGGCATCGTCCCAAGGCAGGTTGTTTTTTGGCGCATAGACCGCGATGCGTGGCACCTTTTGCAGTTTCATCTCATCCATGTTCACGCCAGGGTCGGCAATTTCAGCAAGGATGGCGTCGGCTTGTGCATCAGCGATGACGCTGTACGACACGTTACGCATCTTGCACTCGCGCTCAAACATGTCATGGTAAGGAATCAGGTAACTCCCTCCCCTATAGTTCAGCAGCCAGCTGATCTCCACCTCGCGTTGCAGCACCCAATAGGCAACGCCGTAGGCTTTCAGGTGGTTGGTCTGGGTGTTGTCCATGGGAATGAGGAGGTAGGCTGCCCGAGAAGGCATAGCCAAAACCAAAAACAAAAGGATAAGATATAGTTTGCGCATGGCGGGATACTCCTAAACTAATAGGGCGCAAAAATAAGAAAAAAGTGGGATAAAAAATCCCACTTTTGAAATATTGAGGATTTTTCAAGTGCGAAAGAGTAAGTCCTCACGCCGCAAGAGCCAAAGGCTCATGCTGTTGGACTTTGATGGCGTAAAGGTTTAAAAACGGCATCCCAAGACCTTTCTATTACAGGATGAGAAGGATGCCAGCCAGCCTCCGGCCTCATGAAGGGGCTATCTACAGCTGGTTCTGTTGTTGAGTCTTGGAATTATTCGTCTACTGCGATTCCAGCTTCTCCAAACCCATTGCCATCGACCGAGCAATTTACCTCTATTTGTGGATAATAGCG
>JAFRRE010000108.1 GCA_017428285.1 Bacteroidales bacterium
ACGCAATCTGTTTTCATCCCTCCAAAGGTATTTTCATTCCTTAATCCACTTCCCAACTTCCGCTTCCTTCCCATCTACAATTACCTTCCAAACATAAACGCCCTCAGCCCAATCCGTTGCATCAATCCCCGTCACATTCTCTGTGAGGGCTTGGCTGTGGATGAGTTTTCCGTTCATATCGTACACTTCCATGCGGGCGTTCTGCAAGGCCGTGCGGATATTGAGCACATCCTTCCCCGGATTGGGATAGGCAACAGCCACAACAAAACCAGCATCATGCGCTTCCTCGATGCCATCAAAGGCTTCCTTTGGTACTTTGAAGATGACACCTGTCGTGCCAGTCATATTTGACTTTGCGACTTGACATTTGACAAAGACATCGCCTTCGGAGCCAAGACGCATCCCACCAAAATACATTAGTTCTGTGCCGTCTTCCTTATAATAAATCTCTTGAAGTTTGTTCAGGTCTTCATCCAAATGGACAATGTAAAGACTTTTGGAAAAGTACCAGTTGTCGGGTTTGTCCATGCCGCTGGCCATATAAACATCGCCATTTTCGCCAAAGTCAATAGAGTTTGGTTGGCCTGGTGTACAAGGTATTTCGGAAGTGATACCCCAAGTGTATGCCATTTGTTCAAAACTGTCGGCATCAAACATGCTCATTAAGACATCTTGGTTGTGTACAACAAGTGGATTCCCGTATGGGTCATTAGGATCAGGTATAACCTCAACCTCCATATTGATTGTATAAGTCCTACCGTTGTATGGATTCATGCGAAAACAAGCTTGCCAACCACATTGCACAGGGTAAGTCATTTGGTCGATATTCTCTTTGACGGCTATGGTATTGAGGTCACCATCCAAGGTATAGCAATTGTAAATAGTACTTTTCCCGCCATTTCCCGCCAAAACAATTCGGCATCCCATCATGTCGGGTGTCGGGAACATATAGCAGCCGCTTGAAGAAGGTACAGGATCGTCGAGAAGCCTTTCGGTCAGCAACTCACCGTTTACGTCAAACTTCAGTATCCTTAATCCATGATGGCCGCTTGCCCACAAGGTATCAACATAATAAGAGTAATAATAATTGCCCAAAGCGTCCTCAACCCATTGCTCACCACCAGCAACAAACCTATAGAAATCATAGCCTTCCCAATTGAAATCCATAGTGTCCACGGACAAATCCTCGTGGACTGTCATTCTTTGCAGCCTGATAGTGTCATTCGAGTACTTCGTAACGAATAGCCCGACCGAACCGTCATGGAAACGTGCCAAATGCCTCAAACTGTTGTTGTCCTGGATGCTCGGAAGAACAACCATATTAATCAGTTCTCCGTTTTCATCCACCTTGTAAAGGGCAACATCTGCCGCTTCATCGGCTCCAAGAACAAGCAAATCGTTCTCATTCATGAAAATGAGGTCATCGATATAATGACGTTCAAAGAATCTTTGAGGTTCCTGCGCTTGCATCGTCACCCCTCCCGCAATCAGCAGGAGCGCAAGCAGGGTGTAAATTCTTAGCTTCTTCATAATGTTATAACTTTGATGTCCCAAAATTATAACAAAAAAACACGAAAAGTTCTACCTCAAAGGACAAGTACAGATTTTTGTTTTTAATTCATTTTGATAATCAATGCGTTACATGAAAAAAGTACAGATTTTTCTCACTCGACAAGCGCAGAAATCGGGTCAAAATCGGCCTTGTTTTTGAGCTTGGAGCGGTATTTTGCCACCGTATTTTCGCTCAAGCCAAGCAGGTCGGCCTCTTCCTTGATGCGGAAGCCGAGGAACGACAAAACCACAAGATTGCGCTCCGTTTTGCTAAGGTCGGGATAGGCCGATTTCATTTTCTCAACACCTTGTGGATAGGCGGCCTCGAAGGCCTCCATAATGCGCTGCAAACGATCTTTCTGCCCCGATTGGTAAATTGCGATCACCTGCTGTTGCAGCATATCACGTTGCTGCGTGGTGAGTTGTTCCAATTCAGCTTGCAGTTGGCGTTGTGCCTCGCGAAGACGACGGGTTTCGTTCTCTTTGTTGCGCCTATAAAAATAGACAAAGACAACCAACAGTAGCAAGCCGACCAACAGCAAGGCCAATAGCCAATAAAGCCTTCTGCTTTTCTGTTGATGCAATGTTTCCTGTTGTTGAAGCTCCTCTTGCTTTTCGAATTCCTCCTGCACTTTCACCATGTCTTTCATGTGCTTTTCGGGATGCTCCATGGCTTGCATCATATCGGCATAGGCAACAGCCTTTTTCTCGTCGCCCAACGCCTTGCATGCCTCATAAAGATGAACATACAATGTGTAGTTTTCAAAAAACCTGTCATTGGCTTTGGCCACTTCAATAGCTTGTTCACCATAGAAAATGCAGGAATCGTACTGCTGCTTAATGTAATAGGTGTCAGAGAGTTCCTCGAGCAACAACTGCTTGACATAACCATAGCCATAATCCGATGTGTCGGTCAAACACGCAAAGCCCGCGTTGATTTCTTCAATGGCCTTGTCAAGAAAACCTTGGCGTTCCTCTTCCGATGCATAGTAATTCCCGCTTACCCGATAATTGTAATAACTGGCAATGCTATGATGCGTTTGAGCAATATCATCGGCAAAACCTAAGGCCTCGGCTTCGAGCAGCGCTTTCTGAAAATAGACCAAACAGCTATCGAATTCCTGAGTGAGAAGATAAGAGAAAGCCAAAGAGGTCGCAGAACTTTCGCGGTTATAATGGTCACCCATTTTGGCGAAATAGGCATCAGCGAGCCTCAATGGGGGGATGGCCTCAGCAAAGTAAACCGATGAGGTATAAGTCATGCCGAGTTCAAGATAGATGAAATATTTGAGATTATCAATCACCGTCTGCTCATCGGTGGGTTTCGGCGAAAACTCCACCAAACGCTTGTCCACATGACGGCATGCTTCGATGCTCTTCTGGGCTTGCAACATGGATTCGAGTGCGATCTGTTTCGGCTGCTGCATATTGGCCGACTTGTTTGCCATGAGCCAATAGGTCCAAGCCTCATGATACTTGTCGTCACTTCCAATAAACTGGTTACAAGCCACTTGAGACAACGAATCGAGCTCTGCACCAAACCTTTTCTTGTTATTGATAAGCAAAGCACGCAACAAGGAATAATGTGCCTGTTCCTGATTTGAAAGAGCACTAACATTCAAAGTATCGAGAATTTGCATGGCGTCATCGGGTTTTTGCTGCAAGAAGCACTCCACGCGATAGAGCATGTCCTCCTCGGGCGGTGGAGGCGTTTCGTGCTTGGAGCAAGCGGCCATCAACACGACAAAAAACAAAAGCCCTATGGGAAACAAACGTTTCATGGCTGCAAAGGTAGCATTTTTTGGCGATGCCAACAAAAAAGGCCAACCACTTTCGTGACCAGCCAACATGCTTTCACTTCATCCCTTGCGCAATCTCTATTCCTTCACCCACTTTCCCGTTTCCGCGAGGGTCGTTGAGCTAGCGGTCCCTGAGCCTGCGGTCCCTGAGGCATCTCGAAGGGTCGAAGGGCCGCCATCAGAAACATAAACCTTCCAAACATAAACACCCTCACTCCAATCCGTTGCATCAATCGCCGTCACATTCTCTGTGAGGGCTTGAGTGTGGATGAGCCTGCCGTTGATGTCGTACGCAGTGCTTAAAATCTTGTTGCTTTCATCGTATCATTATCTTATTCGTGTAATCTTTCCCTTCCGCATCCGCAATGCGAAGCAGGTAAACGCCTTGCGGCAGGTCTGCAACGGAAATTTCATTAGTGCCTTGAATGATCTTCACCATCTGCCCAAGGGTGTTGTACACCTCCACTTCGGCAACTTCAATGCCGTCAATTACAACTCTATCCCTTACTGGATTGGGATAAACGGATATTTCAGAATCCTTGTTTTCCTCGACGGCATCATAAGGATAGAAGCATGTGTTGTATTCAGGGTTCTGCCAAACGAGTTCCCCGTATTGATGGAAGCACAGCAAGCAATGCCACCCGTCATAAACACCGTAATATCCGCTCCATAGCAATCCATAATCGCTGCCTATGCCTTCAACCCATGTTTCCTTGGCGCGTGGTCTTCCCAAATTATCATATTCCAATCCAAACCAAAGCTTTCTCCTGTCAACATCGCCAATCTGTACCATGCTAATGGAATCAAGAACCATTTCCTCAGCGAAATCCCCAATTCTCAAAGTGTCGCCAACACTGGCAGTGAAGTCATAGAGTAATGTCTCTGGATGAGCAATTGAATACCGTTTCCATACCTTTCCGTCCTCTTCTCTAAGTAATGTGTAAAAGATAGGATAACTATCATTCACAGTGCCCATGATTTTCATATATCGAACATTTCCTATGAGCGTGTTCTTATTTAACTTTAACCACTTTCTTAACATGGCAGATCCCCTCTTTGTCTGTTACAACAATGTAATAAATACCAATATCAAACTTTGTGGCATCTAACAAGAAATGGTCTTGTTCTGCTTTTATTTCAAATATCTTCCTGCCAAAATTGTCAAATATCTCTAATTTTTGAGCATTCTTAGTGGTAATTTCAAGTATCTGTCCAATAGGATTAGGAAATATGCTCAACTCAATTCTGTTTTC
>JAFRRE010000109.1 GCA_017428285.1 Bacteroidales bacterium
ACGCAATCTGTTTTCATCCCTCCAAAGGTATTTTCATTCCTTAATCCACTTCCCAACTTCCGCTTCCTTCCCATCTACAATTACCTTCCAAACATAAACGCCCTCAGCCCAATCCGTTGCATCAATCCCCGTCACATTCTCCGTAATATCCTGTCTATGCACCATCCTCCCATTCAAATCATACACCTCCACCCGCGCATCCTTTAACCCCGTCCTGATGTTCAACACATCCTTCCCCTGATTAGGATAAGCAATCGCCACTTTCAGACCGTTGTCATGAGCCTCTTCGATGCCTACAAAAGCTTCAGCGGGGAACTTGGTGACGGTGGTCCAGCGTTGCGATGTGTCATCAAGATTCTTTGATCTTGAAACAAGCAAAACGCCACCGTCTCTTGCCACTGTGATGCATTGGGCATGGCTGTTGATTCGTTTGTCAGGCTCGATGTCATAATAGCAGGTCGTTATTGTATCCAAATCAGCATCAAGCCGCTCAACCATCATCCAAGAATCTTGGTTGTCATAAAATCCGACATTTAAGGTGTAAGCGAAAAACAATGTGTTGTTTTCGGTCATATCAACAGACTGCAATATGGCAGGCAAGTCGTAATTGTCGGTTTTTCTCTCGATATGTTGAACAAAAGGAATGATGTCGGTTGGATTTGCGATGTCATCGTCCAACTCATATAATCTAACATCCCGCATATACGAATTGACATTTGAAACCGAGGATGTTACCAAAAAAGTTGTGTTATGAAGACTGCGTTTGACGGATATGTTTGTGATGGAATTGCTCGCGGGTTGTCCAACATGATCCATGTATCGTGTCCTAATCAAATTGAAATCTTTGTCATAATAGAATGCAGTGCCTTGATGTCCCGACTGAATTGACCCGGCAAAGAAGATATAGTGCGAATCGGTTTTCACGAAATGATTGCGGCGATAGCTCCATTGCATCATTCCGCCTTGGGTATGCCACTCATAACCTTTCCGCTGAATGATTTGGCCGTTGAAATTCATGCGGAAAAGAAATAGTGTATCGTGTCCACGTGGGTTGAAATAATCGTGGCTCACCATTTTGAAATAAGCACCCACAATCTCACCGTCATCTTCAAAGGCTGAAAACAAAAACAAATTTCCGCTGTGCTCATTCGGATTGTTTTCCCATTGTTCAGAACGACATTCAAAGGTATCAATCATATAACTATGTTCAAAACTTTCTTCAATGTCAAGATCCGAATCCAGTTTGTATAAGCCTAAAACGGCATCCGCTGGTGGATTGTCATAGTTTTTGAAATAGTTGAAATAAGTGGAATCATGGTCGGGATTGTAAGTCATCAAGGCAAAAAGTTCGCCATTGTTTTCGAAAAGATACGGTGCGTATGATGTCGTGCAAAATCCTGGACGGAAATAATTTTTTCGCGCCATTTCCTGCCCATTGGCTGACAACAAAGTCACAGCTGGGTGAGCCGAATAGAAATCCCCTGCACCGCTTTTAAAGTACAGGCTTGAACTCAGAGCCACATTGCCATTTGACATCTCAACAGCATCATAAAGTTCGAAACACTCATCGTCATTCATCGAATATGCTATGGAATGTTCCCACTCCTGAGCAACGGCCTTAGTCCCAAACAACAGCAGCAGCGCAAGCAAGGCGTATAATCCATACTTTTTCATATCGTGTCTTTTTGATTGTTTATTTCACGACGAATTTCACCGTCGCGCCCTCAATGGTGAGGAGATACATGCCGCTGTGCAAGCCCGACACGTCAATCTGGTGCATCTCACCTCCGATGCTGCCGGTTTGCAGGGTTTGGCCAAGGAGGTTGGTGATGCGGTATTCATTTGTCATCTGTAGAGACGGTGCATGCACCGTCTCTACAAACAAAATGCCGTTGGTCGGGTTGGGATAGACACTGAAATAGTTCGCCACGGGGTGTTCTTTCACCTGCGTCAAATCCATGTTTCCAATCACCGGAAAACCTCGATTGATGCCTTCCATGTCCTCAATCCATATGCATTCACCCATGGCACCCGCATTCAAGGCATCAAGCAGGTCGGTGGTGCCGTATTGCGCCTCGTCAAGTGTCCAAGTGGTTGCGCTCGCTCCTTGGTTGAAGGCACACGAACCAGGAAGATAAACATAACTCGGACCGCTTGCGTTATAGACGTATGCAGGGATGTCCACGTTGCCATAATAATAGCAATTGCGGATGGCGGTGTCACTCAATATCGCTGGGATAATATGCCCATAAATCGCATTGGTCAGATTGGGATTCGTGGGTTTTGTGATCTGTCCGGCATTATATACGTTGTATACAAAGCCTTCTGTGGGAGAGCCCGTTATGCCTCCAAATTGGGCAATTGGATATACGGTGTCCGTCAATTCACCGCTGAGGTCACCCGTGTTGTAGCAATTGGAAATGGAGCCATCGCTACCCGCGATGCCGCCCACGAGGATCATATCGCTCCCCTGCCCTTTTACCGGAGCCATGTTGCCACTCATGCGAATCGTGGTGAAAATCGGCGTCCCGATAATACCTCCTGCACTACATCCGCCCGTCACTTCGCCCGAAGGATGGTTGATGCAGTATTCAATCAGCCCAAACGAGCCCCCTTGTCCGACCATGCCACCTGCAGTGGTTTCCCCAAAGATTTTGCCATAGTTATGGCAGTGCCGAATGATGAATTCACCGTCGCCTATTATGCCACCCGTAAAGCCAATACCCGTCAAATCGCCATTATTCACGCACTTCTCAACAAGAAGTTGGCCGTTTTCAACATGGGACACTCCCACCAAGCCTCCCAAATGCAAGTTATCCCAGATTTCGGCATTGTTGGTGCAATTCTTGATAAAGATGGTGTCGTTTTCACCAACATCGACCAAAAAAGTACCGACAAGACCACCGGCGGGCTTTGTGCTTGCCACGCCCATCCAGCCGTCAACAAAACAATCGATAATGTTGGTGTTGAGTGATTGGGCCGAGATAAAACCAGCCATGGCTGAATACACATATTCCTGCACATATACCACAATGTTGGCCTTCTCTATCCGGAGGTTTTTGATCGTTGCGTTTTCTGTATAAGCGAACAACCCTGAATACTTAAGTCCATCTTGATACAAGCCACCGATCGTATGACCGTCGCCGTCAAAAACGCCCGAAAACTTTTCCTCATTGCCTATAGGGATCCAAATAATGGAATCGGCGGCGTTTAAATCAATATCGTTGGTGAGGACATAGCAGGCATCACCACCCAATCCGTTATTGGTCTCGTATGCCAAAAGAGCCAACTGTTCCGCCGTGGCGATTTGGTAAGGACTCTCGGAGGTACCGTCGCCGCCTTCATAGACTTCAGCGACCGTGCCGTTCCAAGGGGTCTGTGCTCCGCAAGCCAGTCCGAGCGCGAGTAAGACAAAAAGTAGCAGATTTCTTTTCATAGTGATTAGATTTTTTCTTGGTTTTCGCAAAAGTATAGCAAAAAAACTCAAATAAAACCGATTCCATAGGCCAATCCAATATTTTTCAGGAAATCAATATTGATTGTCAACAGATTACGAAAATTTTTTCCACTAAAAAGTTGTTGGAAATCCTTGATAAATTCGCAAAATTCGTTTTATTCGCCGACAAAAACAACGACGAATTATACGAATTAAACGAATTTTGTCACCCGACAAACCGCCTCCATAGCACCTCTAACGAATCGGTTTGCGTCTTTTTCTTGATGCTGGTGCGGTATTTCGACACGGTGTTTTCGCGCAGGTCGAGGATGTCGGCGATTTCCTTCGTGCGGAAGGGAAAATAGGAAAGCACACAAATGTCGAGCTCGGTGTCGTTCAGGTCGGGATGGGCGGCCTTCAGTTTCGTCAAGGCGTCGGGATAGGCTTCGTTGAACACTTCGAGGATGCGGTTGAAGGTGTTGTTGCGCTTGTCGTCGTAGATGGCCTGCACCTTCATCCTCAAAGCCTCGTTGGCCTGAGCCTCCAAGGCACCATGCGCAGCTTGCAGGTCGCGTTGGATGGCTTCGTTCGCCTGGGTCATCTTCTTACGGTAGACGCGATGGTAGACAACAAAGGCGGCAGCCGCTAACAAAAGCAAGGCTGCAACCACGCTAACAGCTCTTAACCTGTTTGTCTTATATGCCTGTTTCTGTTCACGCAAGTCGATCAACCGGGCATCACGTTCGGCCTTGTAGTTCTCGTATTGCTTCACGACCAGCATCCCGTCGCTCACCCTATCCGATTCGGCTTTAACATAGGTCTTATTGAAGCTATGACAAAATGCAGCGCTATCCGCATTTCCCTCCTCTTCATAGATTTGTTCAAGCAGCGACATGATGGCACTCCGTTCCAAATCACCCGTTTGCATATCCAACACTTTCAGCAGATATGGCTTCGCATCAAGACGATACGGCGAGTGATACATACTGATGCCGAGACTGACGGAGTCATTTGTTGCGCTCATCCCACGTCGCGTCTTGAAAGCGATCGTGTTGCGTTGCACCATGAAGCAGGAGTCGAACTGGTGTTGGTCATAGTACAAGTCCGACAACACAAGCTGGGCAGTAAAATAGTCATTCAAGTCGCCAGCAACCGTGTCCAGATAAGGCGTCACGAAATCGTGATAGTAGCGTGCGGAGTCGCTTTCCTTTAGCGTCGAAAAGGCGTTGGCCAATTCCAAACTGGACCTCACCATCCAGGTAGTGTCTTGAGCCATACGCTGGTATGCCAACGCCCAACGCAAAGCATCGATTTCAGCGTTGTTGGCCATCTTTCGCCGAAATACGTATGCCATCTGGTAATAGGCACGCGAGGCAAGCAGCATCTCCTCGTCTGTCATGTCTTCGGGCAAATATTCAAGATTTCCAGCCACATGGACAAAATGCGGAAAAGCTTGCAGCAAACTGTCCATCTGAAGACAAACGAAACCGCTGTCATAATAGGCTTTGGCTTCCAGTAAGTCAACTTCAGAGGGACGTTGAGGCATCCTTCCGCAAGACATCACCGAAAACAGAAACAACAAACCTACTATGTGACTCAATGTTTTCACGGCGGCAAAATTAATATTTTACCTCATTCCACTTCTATTTCATCCACAAAAATCCAAGCAGGATTGCCAAATCCACTATGGTCTTCGGGCAGGTCGTAGCCTGTAATTATGACCTCGACAAACTTTGCCGTGACGGGCTCAAAGCCCACTTCGTAGGCGAAGATGCCGTCTCTGTCTTCCCAAGTGGAAATCGGGATGTCTTTCTGCGCCACCTCACGGAAGGTCTCGCCGTCGTCGGAAACCAGCACCTTGACTTGGCTCGGATTGTAGATCCATGCGCCTTTGTTCACCAAGGCATGGAAGCGGACATGCTGCATCTCAGCAGGTTGCTCCAAATCGACAATGGCATCCAGGGGATAGCCGCAGAAGCCCAGCCAACGTCCTGAGTTATAGGCTCCCCTACCCAAGTTGCCGTCGTTGAGCAACACCGCACCTTCGTAAGTGTATTTCTCGGCAGGCTGCTGACGCAGCGTGATGGGCTTGTGGGTGGCCAGATTGGCTTCCACCGTGTCGGCCCAGACCTGCGGGTTGAAGATATGGTCAGCGTAGGTGTAATGATAGAGTTCGTAGAGTTGCGCCATGTGGCGGCAACGCTCCACAAAAGCATCAAAATCACGCTCCTGTGGGTTATTCCACTGTATTTCCGTCAAGGCCTCCATACGCGGCAGAGCCATGTACTGCACATGCCAGAAATGGGCGATATATTCAGTCCAGATGTTGGCTTGCACGCCGATGATATGCTTTTGCTGCTCAGGTGTCAGCTCCTCAGGCAGCGGTTGGAATTCATACACACGTTCCACGGGCAGGTAGCCACCAATACACATAGGCTCGCTGGCGATGTCCTCACTCTGGTAGTAGTCAAAATAGAGGTGCGACGATGGCGCCATAATCACATCGTGGCCTTTACGTGCCGCCTCAATGCCGCCTTCCGTGCCGCGCCAGCTCATGATAATGGCGGTCTCCGAGACGTTGCCTTCCAAGATCTCGTCCCAGCCGATGACACGTCTTCCACGGGCCTCCACCACCTTGGCCATGCGGTTCATCACATAACTTTGCAGGTAGTCTTCGGCGGAAAACTTGTCATCTTTCTTGATGCCCAATTCCTTGATTTTGGCTTGACATTTTGGGCATTTTTCCCAGCGCACCTTGGGACATTCATCGCCGCCAATGTGAATATAAGGCGAAGGGAACAGGTCCATCACCTCGTTTAGCACATCCTCGACAAACAGCATGGTCTCTTCGTTACCAGCGCAAAGCACGTCTTCCGATACACCCCAACGCTTCCACACCTCGTAAGGGCCGCCGGTGCAGCCCAATTGCGGATAGCAAGCCAAGGCAGCCTGCATGTGGCCTGGCAGGTCGATTTCGGGGATAATGTTGATGTGTCGCTCGGCGGCATATTCAATGAGGTCGCGGAGCTCGTCTTGGGTATAGAAACCGCCATGACGGATGGTGTCGTAGAGGTTCCCGTTATGCCCGATGACCGTGCCGTTACGGTAGGCACCAATCTCAGTCAGTTCAGGGTATTTCTTGATTTCGATGCGCCAGCCTTGGTCGTCGCTGAGGTGGAAGTGGAACTGGTTCATATTGTGCATGGCCAGCATGTCGATATAGACTTTCACCGAGTCCAAGGGGATAAAATGACGACAGGGGTCGAGGTGCATGCCACGATAAGAGAAGTTTGGCCAATCACGGATGGTACCACAGCGTAGTTGGCACTTGCTCTCGCCCATGTCATTCCTGCGTTGGGAAGTGCGTTGACGGGAATCTATGGGCGAGATGGGCAGGCTCTTGCGGAGGGTCTGGATGCCATAGAACACACCGGCAGCGTCAGCACCTTCAATGGTGACTTGCTTGGGTGTAATGTCGATTTCGTATGCTTCGGCTTGGTCGAAATCTTCTGGGATGACCTTCAGCACGATACCATCAGCCTGTCCATGGTATTCTCGCTGATTTAGGCCGATATGCAGGATGTTGGAAACGTATTCACTGAGGAACATCGCCTCCCACTCAAGACCAGCTTCGTAATAGACAGTAGTCTTGAAGTTCAACTCAAAAGGTTTCTCCTCGCTCAATTGTACCTCTTTGGGTTGCGGGATGATGTCGTAATTAGCTACGGGGAGTTGTTCTTGTGTGCAAGCTGACAGAATGAATGCCGCAAATAATAGAATGGACAGTTTTTTCATTGGTAACTATTTATTTTTGATTCGGGACTTTTTGACTATGGCCAATGACCATGACAATGACCGCTTTTACTTGGTGTAGAAGTTTCTTGGCTTCGTTTAAGCGGTCATATTCATTGTCACAAGTCATTGTCCGATAGTTTCGCATCTATATTAAATCGTGGCAAAGATATTGAATTTCTGTCCATATAATACAAAAGCGCACCCGAAAAATCGGATGCGCTGTTTGTGACAGATAGCCTTTAGGCTACCCTATTTAGATTACAGATTATTACTTCGTAGGTGCTGGAGGATTAGGAAGTGACATGGGAATCATTGCCGTGAATTTCTGGGCTTCAATAACATTCTGTGGTTTAGGTTGGGCTTCGTAAGTTTCAAGAACCTCACCATTCAGTTTGACTTGAATAGTAAAGCCGCTCTGCAAGGCACCTTCAGGAAGTACAAAGGTGAAATCTGTTGCGGATTGGAAATAGAGCGGCACAGGAGCACTAGCGGTCAAAACGACTTGATTGCCATTACCAACAAATTGATAATTTGAACCATCCTTGTCATAAACCATAGTACCCGTCAGGTAATCATCCTCTTCCTTACTTGTGAGGACAATCTCATCGACATAAACGTCTTCATTTTCGTTAAGTTTCGTGAATGACACATTCAGCATGCCAGCATTGCTAACGAAATCGAACTGCGTCGTTCCATTGTTCCAACCCACCATCGGATAAAGGTCGGTAGCAAAGTTACGTTGAGGCACATACACTTGGGCAGCAGGGATTACCATAGTCACCTTGTCGTCCGCATTGACAGTGGCATTCGGGTAGAAAGCGGTGTAGGGCTTGTCTGCGTTTTCGAGATCTTTCACAAATTCAATTTCCTCAGCGGTTGCAGCGGTAAAGAGGGCATTACCAGGCAGACCCGAAGAGCTTTGAGCTGTGAAATCCATTTCATTACCTTCTTGGTTGAAAACCTGAATGGCATCACCGTCATTCCAAACCAAGAATGCACCAAATGCTGTGGTTTGCGTTCTGGTATCGTTAATAGGTTGAGCGACGTTAGCAGTAAAAGTCACTTTTTGTGTATCGTTCTTCTTGCAAGCAGTGAAAGCAAGAGCCACCAGGGCACAAAGGCCCAACATTCTTACAACTTTTTTCATTTTTCTCTGATTTTTTAATTCTACATTAAATTAGTTCCACATACCAGTGTTTGTTCCAAACTCCATGACTTTGCCATTGAAATCAGTAGGTTCAACACCACCAGAAGCGCACAGGATACCTTGCGGTTCAACTTCGATGACTTCCATTTTAGGAGCCACATACAATTTGTTTTGTTTCATTGTGTTTAATGTTTTAAGTGTTTATAATACGATTAATTGTGTAGATTCTATCCTATTTTGAATCAATCTGCAAAATAACGTTTTTTTTTCTTATGTTTGAAACATTAATATCATTAATATAAAATAGAAAATCCTATCCAATTTCGATAAACTCCTCAAAGAAATTATAATCTAGTATTTCAGAAATGTGTTTTAACAAGTCAGTATTAATAGAAGGGCTAGCGTACACCTTATACAAATGGTTGGGCGTACAAGGAATTTGGTGTGCAAGCCAAACCGTAGTTCGCCCCTGCTGCTGCAACACGGCCTTTATCCGATTCCCTATGTGAACATCCTTTACTTTCGACATATTATTACTTTCAACTTGCAAAACTAAACATTTTTTCAAATGCCCACAAAAAAAACTTTCAATACTCATGAGGAACTAAAATGACGGGCTGAGATGCCGTGGCCAGTGCCTCTACTTTGCATTCGGGCAATGCGACTTAATGAAGTTGTATACAAAGTCAAAATCCTCGTCGGCAACATAAACCTGGTTCTTATCAAATAGTTGGTTAACCTTTATCAGATTGAGCCGACGGCGAGCTTTGACACGCCGCACGTTGGCAAATACGGAGGTGCTCTTCGTTTTCGACGCAGCAAGCATGCTTGCGCCCATTGTCGTAGGGCTTTTGGCCATAACACCCACCAGCGCCGTAATCAACCCAATCACCTCAGCTTTCTTGACTTGCCGAGGCATCTGGATGTGGGTCACTTCTTTCTCATCCATCTCGAAAAGAACGACATACTTGCCCAATATGGCAGCTGTAATCAGAACACCAATGATTGTCAAGACAACAAATATTCCTAACATGATACCCGAAAGCTTCGTCCAAAACAGGAAATAATCCAAGTCCATATCGCCAAGGCCTATGATTAATCCGAACAGCCATACGATGCCGATGGAAATCATCATAACCTTGAGAACCGTAAAGAAGATGGTTGGGTTTTTCAACATATTCATTTCATACACCCAACGGTATTTACCATCGCTGCAGAAACGGACTTCCTTGCCTTGATAAGTCTTGCTTTCAACGGCCTGTGCTGACTTTTCTATTGAATTATCCATAACATTTTTTTGCAAAAATAAAAAAAGGATGGCTTTCACCATCCTTTTCTGTTGATTTTTGTCAAACAGGCTTATTCGCCCAACTTGATACGCACGAAATTGCAAACCGTGGCTTCCTTGTCGGCAGCCTGGATGTATTCGGCGACGGTCTTCGGGTCGGCGACCAGAGAGACTTGGTTGAGCAGGCAGCTCTCCTTGAAGAACTTGTTCAGACGGCCTTTGGCGATGTTCTGAATCATGCCTTCGTTGAGTTGCACTTGACCGGGTACTGTGGCCTTGATTTCGCGGGCCTGTGCACCTTGTTCCTCGGTGATGTAACCCTTGGTGATGTTCGAGTTGATGTGGTCATCGCTGTCGACGTGGTTGGGATTGATGCCAGCCTTGCGAAGAGCCTTCTCGACTTCCTTCTGGATCTGTTCTTCCTTGGTCTTGTCGACGGCAACGGCAAACTCGCGATCCTTCACCTCTTGCGGGATGGAGGCTTCGCTCACCGAAAGCGGGTTCATGGCGGCGACGTGCATGCACACCTCGTGGCTCACTTCCTCAACACCGGCGAAATTCTTGTTCATTTCGACGATGGTGGCAAGGCGGTTGCCAGGGTGGTTGTAGTTGGCCACATATTCACCTTCAAGGACTTTGAAGGCACCGAGTTCGGTCTTCTCACCAGTGACGGCGCTTTGGTTGGCGACGAGGGCTTCAACGGTCTGGCCGTCGAGCTGCATGGCCTTCAGGGCTTCGATGTCCTTCACGCGGTTGGCGACGGCCATGTCGAGCACGTCCTTCGTGAACTTCACGAAGTCGGCGTTGTTGGCCACGAAGTCGGTCTCGCAGTTCACCATGATAATGGCGGCGTACTTGTGGTCATCAGTGGCCTTTGAAAGCACGCAGCCTTCGCTAGCGGTGCGGTCGGCGCGCTTGGCAGCCTTGGCCATACCCTTCTTGCGAAGGATGTCGATAGCGGCTTGGATGTCGCCATCGGTCTCGACGAGGGCCTTCTTGCAGTCCATCATGCCAGCGCCCGTCATCTGTCTCAGTTCATTAACTTGAGAAGCGGTAATATTCATGTTGTGTTGTTTTTTAAGGTTATTATCTGAGCTTTCAGCTGTCAGCAGTCAGCCTTCAGCATGGAATTACCATTGCTGACGGCTGATAGCTGATGGCTGACAGCTAAAAATCAGTTCTTAGCGACGGGGCGGCGAGGACGGCGGTTGTTGCGAGGACGGCGTTCATCCTTGTTTTCCTCTTCCTCGGCGTTGTCTTTCACTTCGTCAACTTCTTCCTCTTCCTCTTCTTGGATGAGGTCCTTGTTGTTCTTGCGTTCGGTGATGCCTTCCTCGATGGCGTCGACCATCTTGCCGACGATGAGGGCGATGCTCTTCGAAGCGTCGTCATTGGCAGGGATGGGGAAGTCGATGAGGTTGGGGTTGGTGTTGGTGTCGACGATGGCGAAGGTCGGGATGTTGAGCTTGCGTGCTTCAGCAACGGCGATGTGTTCCTTCATGATGTCGACCACGAACAGGGCTGAAGGCAGACGGCTCAAGTCGGCGATGGAACCGAGGTTCTTCTCGAGTTTCTCGCGTTCACGCTCGATCTGCAGCTTCTCACGCTTTGAAAGGCTCTTGTAAGCGTCGCTGTTCATCATCTTGTCAATGCTCGTCATCTTCTTGACGGCTTTGCGGATGGTGGCGAAGTTGGTCAGCATACCGCCGGGCCAGCGCTCGGTCACGTAAGGCATGTTGACTTTCTGGGCGAGTTCGGCGACGACGTCCTTGGCCTGCTTCTTGGTGGCCACGAAGAGCACGCGCTTGCCCGATTTGGCCAGTTGGCAGAGGGCATTGGCAGCCTCGTCCATCTTGGCTTGTGTCTTATAGAGGTCTATGATGTGGATACCATTGCGCTCCATGAAAATATAGGGAGCCATGTTCGGATTCCATTTTCTTCTGAGGTGACCGAAATGACAACCGGCATCCAGTAATTCTTCAAATGTTACTTGTGTCATGTGTTGTTTTCTTTTTAATGTTTACATTCGCTAAATACAATCGCTGAGTAGTCCGTATAAGAATCTCAGCAATTTGGATACTAAACAAAATCGCTTTGCTTCTAAGGGCTTAACGTTTGCTGAATTGGAACTTCTTACGGGCACCAGGCTGACCGGGTTTCTTACGCTCGACCATACGCGGGTCGCGGCGCATCAAACCTTTAGCCTTCA
>JAFRRE010000110.1 GCA_017428285.1 Bacteroidales bacterium
CAATTCTTCCAACTCATTTGTATATGGTTTTGATAGTTGATATTGCTCATGTGCTTGCAAGGTGTTAATCACTGTTTTCAATGCCTCAAGTCTTTTTTCGTCTGCCTTGTTGTTTTCTTGCAGTAGTACTTGCAGACTGTCTGGAATGGAAAACTGTGTTTCTTGGGAAAACAAATACAATGTGTTGAAAAACAATATGATTAGCAGAAAACATCCTTTCATCTTATGCGTGATTATCATATTTACAAGATAATTTTTGAATGCAAAACTACAAAAAAAGCCGCAGTCCGAGTTCCTTATCATCCCACAATTTTAAGCCCAACAATAGAAAGAATCAACGTGCTAAGGAAAAACACCCTCCAAAACGTGGCCGGTTCATGAAAGACGAAGATGCCCAACAGCACCGCTCCAACAGCACCGATGCCTGTCCATACAGGATAAGCGATGCCGATAGGAATGGTCTGTGTGGCCTTCGCCAAAAGCACGGCACTCAGTACATAGAGCACGGCAAAGCCTGAAATCCAGAGCCAATACTCCGTACCGACAGCGAGTTTGGTCTTGCCAAGGCAGAAAGCGAAGCCAGTTTCACAAAGACCCGCTATGATGAGGATGATCCAATTCATGGGTGCAAAGGTATGAAAAAAATCCGCAATCCAAGCTTTCGCCCGAATTGCGGATTATCGCACTTGATAAAGTTCTTTACAGCGTATCGAACTTCATGCCGCCTTGCTGCTGCTCGTCAATGTAGAGTTCGCGAGGCAGGATGTTGGGGTACTGGTGCCACTGACGGATGCTCATGCAGCCACAGCCTCCTGTGAGTTCACGCACACTGCCGTCATTGGCTACGAAACGCCCCTCAACATCTTTGTAGGTAATTGTGGCAACGGGATTATCCGGTACTTTATAGGTCACACCCCAAGGTGAGACATTGGCGGCCTTGGCCACCATCTCGTAGGTGCCGTCTTCGGTTTTGATAAGGATGCGATAGGTGCTTGGGATGAAGCCGTCGATTTCTCGCACAAAGATCCAATCCTCGTGTATGAATTCCAATTCGGTGACATCACGATCGCCGCCTTTCAGGTTGCCGTCCGAGGTGTAGTGCTTGCCCGTGTTCAGGTCGTAGAGCGAATAGTCCTTCATGCCGACACGCATGTCGTACATCGAGGCATGGACTTCGTTGAAAGCGATGAAGCCCCAGTCTTCCCATGCACCCAGTTCTGCGGCACTACTGTCAACAGCCACATAACGTTCGCGGATGCCGAAGCCTTTTACCTTGATTTCCTTGCCTTTGAGCCAGATGGTGCCGTCAACGGGAGCGGCCCAGTTGTAGCCATAGGTGATGCTGTGCTGCGTGAGCGGCGAAGGCACTTCACGGCCGTACCACAGTGGCAAGCCTTGCGGACGATGCCAGAGGTCGGCGTGGTACTCGCCGTCGCCTGTGTCCACTAGGAAATGCCAACTGTTGTCCGCAAAGCACTCCACGGTATATTGGGGGCCACACTTCACCACGATATGGTCGTTGCACTCATCAATCTTCAATGTACCCAGTGGGTTGGGGTAGAAATGGTGTTTTACCATCTCGCCAGGGAAACTCCCTACCTTATAGATAGAATTGCGCAGTTGGCGGATGTTGCCCTGTCCGTGGTCGACGGAGAGGGTCACGAGGTCGAGTTTCTCAACAGCCATCGAGAGGATGCTGCCACCGAGCGAATACTGTTCGCCGTCGTCGCCTTTCACCGAAAAGCGCATCAGCCAGTCGAGGAAACCTTGTCTTATTTGTTCTTTCACACCGATTCTCGCATCGTCGGCGAGGGTTACTTGAGGATTGTTGATTTTCATATTGCTAGTTTTTTTGTTATTTATGTTCTGTTTGTCGTGATTATTTCTCAGCCTGAGGTTCTGCGTTTTCCTTGCGGAGTTTCTCGTCCTCGGCTTTCATGCGCTCCTTGGCCTGTTCCACGGTTTCACCTTCTTTGGCGAAGAACTTCATGATGAAGGCGTCGCTCACGCGGGTGAAGCCTTCCACCACGCCGTCTTGTATGGCGTTGTAGCCGCTCACCACGCCGTTCTCGATGGCCTTGTAGCCTTTTACTACTTCGTTTTCGATGTTCTGCATTGCAGTCTTTACTGTGTCTTTTTTCATTTCTTCTGTGTTTTGGGCTGCGGCTCCAAGCGTGGCGGCCAGCAGCACGGTTAATGTTACAAGTGATTTATTCATTTTGTTGTCTTGTCTGATTTTCGTTGGCAAAATTAGACCTATTTTCAGGGTAAAATTCGACTTTTTATCCAGATTATTGGGATAATTGGTAGAATCTGCCTATTTTTGCGAAAAATTTTCATCCGATGAAGAAAACCGTCAGCACACTGAAACTGAAAGAGGCCGAAGTCACGCAAACGCTTGAAAACAAAGGCATCGGCAATGATGTGATCCTCGTGAACGACTACCATTGTCCCTTCGGCGAGGGCGTTCCCTTCAAGTCGGACGCTGCTTCGGCCATCATCTACGAGAACGGCTGGGTGGACATCAGCATAAACATGCAGCGTTACCACATCGAGGCACCTGCTTTGCTTGTCATTCTGGAAGATGCCATCATCGAATACGGTGCACAAAGCGACGACCTCCGCTCGAAGGTCATCGTTATGTCGGGCAATTTCACGCGCTCGCTGTTCCAAAACGACGGCAATCTGGCGCAGTCGTTGTTCGTGTCCATCTACCATCATCCCCTCGTCCAACTCCAAAAGGAGGTGCTGTTTGTCTTCGACCGCTACTATCAGATGCTGGAGGACATCATCGACTACCGCGACAACCCTTACCGTTTGGAGACGGCACGTCACCTCACCTTGGCGATGTTCTATGGCTTCACCTACAACAATTATCCCGTCAAGGAACTGCAACGCTCCTCGCGGCAGGACGAAATCGTGTCGCAATTCATGGACCTGCTGCGGCTTCACCACAAGCGCGAGCACGAATTGCAATTCTACGCCGACGCCCTGTTTATCAGCATCAAACACCTGTCAAACACAGTGAAGGCTACCACGGGCAAGACTGCCGCCAAGTGGATTGAGGATTATGTCATCACGGAGAGTAAGGCATTATTGCGTTCCACGGCGATGAGCATTAGCCAAATCAGCGACGAGATGGGCTTCGCCGACCAGTCGTTGTTCGGCAAGTATTTCAAGCGCGTGACGGGCGTGTCGCCGAAGGAATATAGGAAATGAAAAATCCGCAAGCCAAGCCTGCGCCTGTGTTGCGGATTGTTTTGGTGAACCGCTCATACTCCTTTTCCCATCTCAAAAGCTTCCTGCAACTTCGGGTTGCCTTCTATCTCATGCGTCTCGGTCACACCGCCACAGAACAGATGGGCTTTGAGACTGCATTTTCCGAAGCAGTCAATCCATCCTTGCAGACCGCTCTCGGCACGTTGCGGCACAAACGCATCGTCCTCCGAAGCCGTGGTCAGCAGGTAGATTTCGCGGAACTTGTAATCCTTCGGAAACATCGGGTTGAGACGGTCGATGAGCGTCTTCATCTGTCCCGACATCTCGTAGTAATAGATCGGCGTTGCCCAGCATACCACGTCCGCGTTCAGCACACTCTCCATAATGGCTGGCACATCGTCATCGAACACACATTTGCCGGTTCGCTGGCAACTGAAGCAACCGATACAAAACTTGATTTCCTTGCCACGAAGGGAGATGATATCCACTTCGTTTCCGGCGGCTTTCGCGCCTGCGGCAAACTGCTCCGCCAAGGCATGGCTGTTCGATCCAGCCCTCATGCTGGTTGATATTACGACGACTTTCTTCATATTATTTCAGATTATCGTTAAAGAACTGTTCTATCTTGTCGTAAGGAATAACACCCGCTTCATCATCATAGAGGTCGATGTGGACTGCACCAGGGATGATGAAAATTTCCTTGTTACCAACGGCCGTGGTCTTGCCAGGCTCAGGCTTCTGCCCAGTCATCTTCTCAAAGGCACCCTCGCTGAAGTAGCGACTGTGCGCCTTCTCACCGTGGATGAGCAGCAC
>JAFRRE010000111.1 GCA_017428285.1 Bacteroidales bacterium
GCCAGCCTCCGGCCTCATGAAGGGGCTATCTACAGCTGGTTCTGTTGTTGAGTCTTGGAATTATTCGTCTACTGCGATTCCAGCTTCTCCAAACCCATTGCCATCGACCGAGCAATTTACCTCTATTTGTGGATAATAGCGTTTAAGCGCATAAAGCAAAGGCTCACTCGCACTACTCTCGGCATGAAGTAGAAGGTTATTTGCTGTCAAACGTTTCATCTTCGTGATGTTGCCCTCATAATATGGCGATCCGACCAACTTCTTGAAAAGGATGTCGAAAGGCACGTACATCCCGCCCAGACCATTATCAAGAACGCCGTACTTTTCGGCCAAAACCCGTATGTCATGTTCCACTTTGTCGAGTTCGGCAGGATCTCCTTGAAGACAATAATCACTCTCAACGACCTCACATTCATCATCGCTTTCTTCATTGGGGTCGTAATCATCCCATTCCGCGAGGTCGTATAACTCTTTCGCCTGTTTTTTGTCAATGAAGATGCCATGCTCCTCGTCGCCGTAAGCATAATGGTGAGCCAAGTACAAGGCTGCATCTTTATCACCTTTGTGAGTCATTTCCCAAAGACGGTCAATGTTGTTCAATGCTTCAGTAGCATGCACATCGCCTCGATCGCTGAGCTCTTGTAGGACGGGTTGGATGTCGTCATTAGAAAAGCCATACGAGCCTTTCGATTCGTACCAAAAAGCATTCAGGTCTTCGGTATTGGCTTCTTTTACACCGTTGCAGATTTGTTTAAGGATTTCTTTTTCCTCGGCGGCGGGTTCTGCAACCAATAATTCGCTGCGTTCCACAGACACTATTTCGCCAGCGTCTTCGTTTTCAAAATCTTGCATCCAGAAACGGTATCTCTTTCTTTGGAGTTCGGCGAATTGCTCAACAAGATTGTGGATTTGTTCTTTTACGGCTTCTTCCAAACACCGCCGCATCACAGAAACGGCATAGTGGAGGAATTTAACGTTACCATCCAAATTGTAGCTCAGTGCGGCCTTCTTCAAACCTTCAACACCGATGGTAATCAATTCTTCCAATTTTAGTCCACGATGCTGATACTGTGCGGCCAAGGCAACCACAAACCTCATGCTTGATTGGTGCAGCAGTTCCATCTCGTCGCAGTCAGAGCCTTTTTCATGAATAGCTTTGAGCAGTTCCAATTCCTGGTCTGCGCTCAATAGAGGTGCACGGCCAATCTCTTGCAGGAATTTGTCTAGGTTTTCGATTTTCATAGTTTTTCCAGTTTTATCGTTGTTTTTGAAAAGTTGATTATTGATGCGTTTCAAAGGGCGTTGTTTTAATTCTATAGAAAGGTTTATACAATTTTTAAACCTCAGACGAAACAAAAACTCAGGCAGCAAGAGCCAAAGGCTCCTGCTGCTGGACTTTAGTGAGGTGGTTGGTTTTGATAAAGTCTTTGATGAACTTTTCCAGTTCTTTGGGTTTGAGTCCAAAGAGTGTGATGATGTAGAGTCCGTTTTCTTCTGTGATGGTGTTGTAGATTTTGTTTTTCTTGACGAAACGACGGATTTGGGTGAATTGCTTCTCTGAGGAGGTTTTGATGGTTGTGTTCATAAGGATGTTGTTTTAAGGGGTTAGGCCTTAAGATAGTTCTTTTTTTCCGAAAATTTAAAGATTAGGGCAAAAATATTTTTCAAAACAGTTTTATTCGAACTCTTGAATCGTCTCGAAACTGCACCACGGCTTGGCTTTTTCAAAGGCTTTGCGGCTGCCTTTTGGCACAAAGAGGCGGTCGTTCCAATTTGCGGGCCAGCCCGTCGAATCGTCGTTGAGCATCTCCACCTGGCATTGGGCAGGGTCGGTGAAATGGACGTAGATGTCCCTTCCCTCGTAGGGGCCGTCATCGAAGGCCAAGCCAAGCTTGCGCAACGAGACTGGCAGGTGAACCTCTGTGAGGCTGGTGCATTCGTCGAAAGCCCCGCTGCCGATTTCGGTCACTGAGTCGGGAATAACGACATTGGCCAAGTCGGCACAAGCACAGAAAGCGTCGTCTCCGATTTTCTTCAACGAATCAGGGATGATGACTTCCTCCAACTCATCAGAGCAGATGAAGGCCCGTTCTCCGATTTCAGCCACCGTGTTTGGAATAGGTTCTTTGGGGGTTCCTATCACTAACACGTTGTCTTTTTTGGTGACCAGATGTCCACTCCGCATTTCGTATGTTGGGTTGTCGGGAGCCACCTCAAGCACCAGATTTTCGCAGGGAAAAGCTTCGGGGTCGATTTTTCGCACCGAGGCGGGGATGAAAAGGTGTTTCAGGTTATCATAATCCTGATAGGCATATTTTTCAATCTTGGTGACCGTGTCGGGAATCTCGACAGACTCAATCCTGCCCTTTCTCTCCTTCTCAGCACGCCATTGGCGCATTTCTTCTTCCTGCTTCTTGGCTTTCCTGATTTTGGGCCACGCAAAGGGCAAAAGGAAAGGCCAGACGATGACTCGCCAAAAGTTCCATTTTTCAGAGGACTTTTGGCCATATTTGGCATCGAAATAGTTCTCGTCCATCCAAACGACGATGAATATGCCGCCTGTGATATAAGCGGTGAAGATAAGGGCAAAAATAAGACTGTTGATGTCCATGATGTTGATGTTTTATGGGTTCAGCATAATATAGTCATTTTTTGCCGAAAATTCAAAATTCACCAATACATCGTGAGGTTTAATAGTACCAATAATATCGGTTGTTTTCATCGAGCGCCCACCACTTTTTTTCTTCCATGAATTCGTATTCGCGCTCAAAGGCACGTCTCAAAGCTTTGGTTTTTATCTCCTGCTGCTTCCATGCGATGATAGCTTGGACAGTGGCGTTGTCCTTATTATTATCGATGATTTTAGCTGTATTGCCCTTTTCGATTTCTTCTTCAATTGCCCAAACGGTTTCGCAGGGCCTTTCCTTGATGACCAGCTTGGTTCCATCGGACTTAATGAATTTCATCTGCTCCTCATACTTGAAAATTTCATCGTAATGAGTTCTCAGCTCGTCCTGCAACTTTTCGCTTTCCCTTAACTCATCAATGGCTTGAAGCCTTTTCTTGTCGTTTTCTTCTACGTTTTTATAGTATTCAGCGCTTGTCATGATGGCGATGCAGTTGATTTGCTTTTTGCAATGCTGTTATTAGACTTACCGACAAAAGCTATCAATCCCAATGATCAGGCCGTTCTTCCCCTTTGTAATAAAAATCCAAGGCATAACCTTTTTTCAGATTCTCGGCAAGTTCCTCAGATGAAGGGTTTGTGATTATTGTTTTGGACACCCTTCTCAAATCGAACCAACAATCCACTTCCTCAAGGTTTTCAGGAATTATCACCTCGCGCAATGCCGTGCAACCCCAAAAAGCATTCGCTTCAATTCGCTTCAAAGACTCACATAACTTAATGGTGGTTAACGAGGTGCAGTCCTCGAAAACACCGGAACGGATTGTTTCGATGTTCATAACAAATTCCACTCTCTCCAACTTTTTATCCCCACGCCAAGCATCAGAATTCACGATACCGCTCTCTAATGGGCAAACTTCCTCTTCTTCTTGGTTTATTCTCTTTACATGAATAACAGGTGTTGATTTTGATAATAAAGCCATAACTGTTTGCGATTGGCCTTTACATCGCGAGGTTTTTAGGTTAATTTGTTATAAGTCATTTAGGAGTGAAAAATCAATAACGGCGGCAAAAACCATTCCGATGCTATTTGATTATTCCCCAAGCATTTTCATATTGTGTAACCATACTTCGTTTAACATTGTCACACCCAATTACTTTCTTCCATTCTGTCATTTTGTTCCTTTCCATTTGTACCCTTCCCATTTCTTCATGACTGAGAATGTAATAATGCGAGATATTCTCAGAGTCAATGAAAACTAAAACCCAATAGTCTGGATGATAGTTTCGACTTTTATCATAGTACTTTTGGAAGAATCCAGTAACAAATCTATTACTCCGTGTGGTCTTCACTTCAATTCTTTTAAATGATCCATCATCAAGATGGACAAAAATGTCAACCGCCTTAGAGTTACCCATTGTTATGCTAACATCAAATCCTCGTTTGGATAGTTCTGCACAGACACCATACTCGCCCGCCATACTTAATTTTTGTTTGTCACCTGATGTTGTTTTCATAATTAACACATTTTGAAGTTTATAAATAAATGATTATTTTAGAGTCCTTTTATATCATTTGCGGTTTTCAATGCAAAAATAGATACTTTTTGCTAAAAATTCATAATTTTTTCTTCCTCACTTCTCTGCCATACTCTCCGACTTCTCCGCAGGCAGTTCCACGATGAGTCTGTGAAGCTCTTCGGGTAGGCGCTTCTTATAGTAGTCGGCCCTCTTAGCAGGAACAAAGATGGTTTTTAGGGCGGTGCAACCTTCAAAGGCACTCTCTTCGATCTCCTTCACCGAATCGGGAATAGCGATGCTTGTTAGGCCTGTGCAACCATAAAAGGCTCCAACTCCAATCTTTGTCACCGTGTCGGGAATTATTGTGTTTTTGCATCCTAGACATAATATGTAGCCTTTAGCATCTCGCTGAATGAGGGCATTGCAACCGTCGTCTGAAGGAAGATACAATACATTTCCCCATTCAACAACAATGCGGCTCAGTTCTGGACAACCACCGAAAGCATATTCTCTAATCTCAGATACTGATTTGGAGATAACGATGCTTGTCAAGCCTGTACAGTTATAGAAGGCCTTCTCTCCAATCACCGACACCGAACTGGGGATGACAATGCTTTTTAGCCCTATGCAGTCTTCAAAGGCGTTTTCCCAAATATACGTCACGGAGTCGGGGATAATGATGCTAGTCAGACCCGTGCAACCTTTGAAAGCCCCTGTTCTAATCTGAGTTACCGAATCAGGAATGACGACACTTGTCAGACCCGTGCAACCAAAGAAGACATGTTCGTAAATCGTCGTCACTGAGTTGGGAATAACGATGTTTGTCAGACCTGTGCAGCCTTCAAAGGCGCTTTCTCCAATCGTTCTCACAGAATCAGGGATGACGATGCTTGCTAGACTCGTGCAATCTTTGAAGACACGTTCTTCAATCATCGTCACCGAGTTGGGGATAATGACGCTTGTCAGGCCCGTGCAACCTTCAAAGGCGGATTCTCCAATCCTCATCACGGATTCGGGGATAATGACACTCGTCAAATCAGTGCGGCCTTCGAAAGCAGGGAATCCAACTGTCGTTTTTCCTTTCGGAATGATTCCAACACCGTTTTTCACTTTATAATTTGCCATAGGTTAGCTTGCGATTACCTTTTTACGTCGCGAGGTTTTTATGGATTATCACTATATTAAATTCTTATTCTGATTATTTCGCCACAACTTCCAATCTCTCCCAAACCTTCACCATAGCCCAAGTGTCAAGCTCGCAGTAGCGAAGCAGGGCTTCACGGCTGGCTTCGGCTTCCTCGGGCGGCATATCCTTGATTCTTGGGAAGAGCGTCATCGCATTGCCACCGTTCTGGCAACGTTCGTCGAGGTTGTGGTAATTGAGTTCCAGGTCGTCGGGGAAGAGCGCAGGTAGCACACTCTTGATACTGAATGAGCCACCCATGGCGGGCACATAATAATCTCCGGCACGGAATGGATCGATGAGGTCGACGATGTGGTCGGCAATATTCAGCAGATGTTCGCTGAGGTCTGGATAGAGCGAAGCCAATTCTTCGATACGGTTGCACTCGAAGCTTTTGTTGTAGGCCAGGGTGCAGACGTTCATCGGGATGTCCTTGCAAAGCTGCTCGGCCACAGCGCGACGCGGGTCAGTGCCGTCGCTGGGTGCCAGAAACTCCTTGTGCTCGTATGGCGCAGAGGCACTTTTCTTAACGTGGAGCGAATACTGGAAGGTAATCTGTTGGTATGGCTTCTGTCCATCAAATTGAGGGACTGCTTGCTGTAGGGTCTCAAAGTCAAGGAAATAGAGTGGATAACTCAGGCCGGAAAGAAACTTGCGGATGCCCGCAACATTGATGTGTTCCGTTTTGTTCAGCGCGCATCCCACCTGCATCAGCTGTAAGGGCAGCGTCTTGTTGGGTTTCTTGATATATTTCGGGTCTGACGTCTTGTTTTGTAGCTCTACCAACACATCCTCAAACGAAATGTGTCCGGCCTTATAGTATTTCAGCTTTTCTGAGAAGTTCATGCTGTATATGTCGAACACCGTCGGCTCGTCCTCGGGCACGCCATGAAGACGCTTGCAATAGTTAAGGAAGGCGCATTTATAGGGCTTCGTGCAGTGCTTTTCAAGGTCAATGTCGGGCTCGTTGCAGTCACACAGCACCTTCATCGCCCGTTTCACTTGGGTCGGCACTTTCAGGTATTCGTTATCCACCAACTTCTCCATGTCGACGATGACGAACAACTGTTGCAAGTCAAGCTCTCCCTTTCGCACATAGTTGCTGTTGAGGCATACCAGGAAGGTGTTGATGACTTTGAGGCCGCATTTTTCAAGCAGCCATTTCTGGTAAGCGATGTCGGGCGCATACTTTTCGAGTTCGGTCTCCTTACCATCGTACTCCGGGAAACTTGTGCTCTTCACCTCGTAGATGTCCCATCCGTCGCCGTTACGGCGCAGAATGTCGACGGCGCAGTAATTGTCGTCGAGGGCGAACGAAGCCTCGCAGATGTTGTCAGTGCCGCGGTCCATCTCCTGTCGGGTCAGGTCTACCATGGCGTTGAGGTCGAGGCTGCCGTCAGGGTTTTTGGTGGTCACATCGATGTACGTGCCGAAGAGTTGCATGGCGAGGTCACCGACCTCATTGCCTTGTTCGAAGCGGGCTTGCAAAGCCGGGTCTTCTGTTGCTGCTTCTGGTTTAAACACCTTCAGCCAGAGGATCTTAGGGCATTGGCAGAAGGCCGTGTAGCGTGATTTGGAGAGTCCTTTCATGTCATTTGTGGTTTTCAACTGCAAAGATAAAACTATTTTGAAGAAAATTCAAAAAAAGTGGCGCAAGCCATGAAAAACCCGCGCCACTCAATCCGTCATCGTCAGATTAATACATCCTCACCAATTCGTTGTCCTCTTCCGATTCCAAAAGGCCACCGATGTTGGTTTCGGTGGGATCGGAAGAGTTGTTGACCGCTTCCCAAAGGCTGTCGCAGGATGATTCGCCGTTTTTGAGCGTGCCTACAATGTCGAGGTACGACCATTTCGTTTGAAGGCCTTCATTGGAGTAGCGATCCATCACGTGGAAATCGGTTCTTTCATCGAAGCCTTCGACGGCTTGCTGCAGCTTATGGAAACCCTGGTTGTTGTCCTGAGCGATGTCGGTGACATCCACTTTGCCGAAGGCTTCAAACAAATCGGCCAAGGCTATTCTCGCGTCATCCGCGCCTTCCATATCGGCATTATTCTTACAATACGCCAATTCGTGGCAGAGGCAGTTCACTTGTTTCCAGATGTAATAGGCGAAGCCGTAAAGCGAGCGCACTTTAAGATAGTTTTGCAGCATGGGACGCTTTTTATAGAGCGGCATCAGCTCCACCGCCATTTCCTGCCAGGTTTTGGTGATCTGAAGGCACCGTTGAGCCAAGTCCCAAATCTCGGGGTAATCCAATTCTACGATTTCTTTGTAGGTGTAAGGCAATCTCTTGCCAAGGTCATTAATGGTCAGCATATTTGAATTCTATTAGGGATTTGCTGACGTAATATAGACATTTTGGATGGGAAATTCAAAAAAAAGGGGAAAAAACACTTTGAAAAAGTAAAGATACAAAAACAACAAATTGTTAAACACCGTTCTGGATTTTATTTCTAAACCTTTCTTCCTGTATTACCATTGCATTCTTAAAAGAAGAATAGTCCTTTTCCGAACGTGGAATAGCAAGGCCAACCATATGCAATTTACCCCCTCTATAGCCCAGAATAGCAAAAGTAACAAGGTTGCTTTGTTCCGCCTTGTCGTCAGGATAGAAAAGGAATCCTTTCTCTGTGCAGAAACGGTACATATACATAATGGTCTTGTAATACACCCGTTCTGCTTTTTCAGCTGGAAGATGTGTCACTCCAGCAAGTGGAATATATTTGGCGTCGGCAACCCACTCGCACTTGCCACCCTCCTCCTTCATGTAGTCAGGTATAATCTCTTGGAATTCCTTTTCTTTTTTAAACAAACGTAATGGCGACGGATTGGTATAGTGTTGTCCCCCGATGCCAGAAATCACTCTTGCCACATACTCTTCCCAAAGCCAAGCGGCATCGATGAGGATGCCATGGATCTTGTCGCCGTTTTCGCCGTAACTCAGTTTCTCGTGGCGCAGGATGCGCAAACAGAGTTTTTGCAAGGCGGCATATTTTGTGTAATAAGGATGAGCAACGGGACGCAAGTTTTCGTTGATGATAGACTGCATCTGCCTCGGTTGGAACGAGGGTGTGGCTTGGATGATTTGCTGCACGTAGCCTTCGGTGTCGGGGTCGTTGTGGAGGACAGCCTTGCCGAAAGGCTTACGGCGGATGAACTCGATCGTATGGCGGATAAGCTGTGTCACAGGGTTATCGTAGCTAAACTCACGTGTGCGATAGGCAATCTTGCCGTTAGCAGGAATGTTGAGCCGAATATGACGGTTCACATCCACCACGCCACGGATCTTGGCGTCGTTGTATTCACGATACACGTACTTCTTGTACATGCCTTGCGACATTGCCTCTTTCAGCATCTTGGGGAAGAAGAACAACAGAAAATCAAAAATGGCATCATCACGCGAGGAAGAAGTGTTTAAATCAAAAAAATTCAAAGAAAGCACCTTCCCCAGCATATAATACAGGAAATAATCCTTTACTTCATCGTTTTCCCCATAAGAAAAACGGGAATGAATACGGATGTCTGTCCCATTACATCCTATGAAGCCAACAAGATTACCAGTTGTAATGCTCTCAGGGTTTCCTTCTTTATCCTCTGCATAACTCAACACATAGGAATCCCCTATCTCATCCTTTGTTTCCTTAAAAGAATGTGGTAAGACAAGTATATCACACCCTTTGTCGTTTTTCATTTCCGACAAGGAATGAGACGACAGATAACGAAGAACAGCTCTATCCTTTGCAGATATTATTTCCACCTGACTTCGGTCATTAGGATGGTTGTCCTTCAGATGAAGTATCGTTAATTCACTTGCTGTTGCCATCTGCATCCTTCAAATCATAGACATTCTTTAGTTGGGCAAGCAATGCTGTTGCATTTGGTATTCCTCGCAGATACTCAAACAATACACCCTTAATATGGTTTTCCCATAGTTTATCCCAATCATTGCTATATTTTTCTATTTTCTTAAAGTAGGCCGCACCAATGTGATAGGCAGAAGTAAAGCCCTCAAGAAGATTATGATCCTTGTCATTTTTTTCTGAATAGATGGCATCATTTAATGCGTCCATTCTTTTTTTTGCTTCATCAATAACGTTTTGCTGCGTCAACTTGCCAAGAATTGAATCTTGTGTTTTCGTAGCTATAATTTCATAGAAAGCAAAACGTCGACGGAACGCAAAATCCATACTCTCCACACTACGATCGATATCATTCATAGTCCCAATTAAATAAACGTTTTCTGGCACATAAAACCCTGTTTTAAACGGATAATAGAATACTTTTTGGGGCTCGACCTTTGTATTATCATCTGTTAGAGTTTGGTCCTCATCTATCAAGTTCTGATACTGCGTCTTAACTCTATTGCTCATTCCTGTGTCTTTATCCGACTCACCTCTATATCCAGGATCAATAGAGAAGAACAACTCACCAAATATCTTTGAAATCTCCCCCCTGTTGATTTCATCTATCACAAATACATATTTATTATCAGGATTGTCATCTGCTGCTGCCTTTTTGCAGAACGCCTTGAATATTCCATCCTTGCGCTTAAATACAATAGTGTCCCCTTGCTGAGTTGGCCGTAGACCTTCTACAAAGTCAGTATAATCATAAGAAGGATGAAACTGAACAAATTCATATCGGCCGTTGTCCTTTGTGGCACCCATAGCATTTGCAATTTCGCGGGCAAGATGGGTTTTTCCTGTACCAGGAGCACCAGTAAGGATGATATTATAATTCTGCTCAAGTAATATTTTTAATTTCTGTTCCATTTTCGTATTATTTATTCCTTCTTCTAAAACCTTTTTGTAAATATTATACATAGATCCTTTTATTCTCTCAGCTATCGTTTGAATTATTGGATCAGTGATAGGTTCTTTAACCTGAAAACCAAATTTCACAAACGATTTATCCGCTACCCTTTTTAGATCATCAATAGTTTTACCATCCAAAAAAGACGCTCCTAGCTTTCTGAGTTCTTCAATGTCTTGATCCCCATTATCCCAAAGGGCAACAAAAGCGCTTGCATAGGGTTGTATATATTCTACGGGCGTTTTTTCATTTTTTCCGAATACATGCTGTGAATTAAACCCTAAACCATACGATAGTATTCCTCCTCTAAAAGTAATTTCAAATTGTATCTCTGTACCACCTCCTGGGTTTTTTGCCCATTCTGGATGATTTTTATTATAATCAAACAATATTCTTTTATTTGAAGGTCTTTTTTTTTGTTTGACGCTCCTTCTTTTTTCCGCAAACTGTTCGCAGAATTCCTTTCCTAATTCTTTATGAACGGCTTCTATTATTTTTTCCAGATTATTATAATACACCATTTAGCAAAACGATTTCCCTACACATCGCGAGGTCTTAACTATTTATATTTCTGTTTCTTTCTTTTCAAACTCATTTCCTCCTCACTCCCCCACTATACTCCCGGATATAGATCCCAAAATATATGATTTTCAATATAATAAATTGATATTCTTGGTAAGTGTCAATATTTGAGATTAATCTCCGTCTGTTGTTCAGCCAGATGGCGAGGTACAGCATAATTAAAAAGGCGAGTGCTGATCAATCACAGCAAATCCGTTCCAAAAAATTCCCAAGTACGATAATCCATCACATTTTGGACATCATCCAATTGGATGAGTGCCATACGGTTAGGAACGCCTTCTATGGGAACGCGTTTGCTGACCGATTTTCTCCTACACACAGCAGAGTCCTTGCCTTTGATGACGAATGCCTTTCCTTCCTTGAGTGCATGTTTGTATTGTTCCGAGAAATCACCCTTGACGAGAGGTGTGCCTTTTTCAGATTGCTCAACAGTGGCAAAAGGCGCTACACAGAAATCCACGAACTCGTCGTCCGATTCAAAAATAATGGCATCATCTTTCATCTCCATAGTTCGATACGATTCCCCTTTACATCGCGAGGTTTTTAAAGATTAGTATGATTCAATTTGACGCTACAAATATAGAAACTTTTTGTCGAAATTTTAAAAATTCGGCAACCTCTTTTTCAAAACCACTTATTGCACCACTTCTTCCAATTTCTCCCAAACCTTCACCATCGCCCAAGTGTCAAGCTCGCAATAGCGGAGCAGGGCTTGGCGGGCGGCTGCGGCTTCTTCGGGCGACATATCTTGGATTTTGGGGAAAAGTGTCATCGCATCGCCTCCATTCTGGTAAAGGTCGCTCAGGTTGTGGTTTTCACCATACTATGGCCATGGCAGGACAAAAACACTTCAAAGATTTCCCAACCAATAGCCTCTACACAATGCGCAGGCGGTCTCTTCGTCAAGCTCTTCCATCATTTCATAAAGGATTCGTTCTTCATGGTCTGGATCTATGTGACCCACATCGAAGGCGTCGTAGTCTTCCTTCGAATAGTCGGAGCATATCAACGGCATGGCTTCAGCAAACGCCATGTCTCTTGTCTGCTCAACCAATGGATGGTCAGTCTTGTTGAACTCATTCATCCAATGCCAGCCCGCATAGTAAGCCATCGAGCGATAGCCCAAGCTGACACCCACATAATCCATGCAGGCCTTCGTAAGCAGTTTCATGGCTCTCAGCGGCTCCATGTCTTCTGATTTCGTTACGAAATCATAGAAGCGACGTTCCAGTTCTTCATCCATCCTGCTCATAAGTCCGACAGCTCGCGTTCAACATTTTTTCTAATTTCCTCTTTTATCTTTTGCCTCACGATTCCACTCACCATACGGCGACCTTGGTGTCTGGTCTTATGCCCACCAAACGAGCTGGGCTCCTGCAACCAACTCACCTTCACAACATTGCATCGCATGGAAATGTATTTCGACGGGCTGTTCTTTGGCATCTCGTCCAAACGATGCCGATTGCGCTTGCCGCTTCTATGCTTTCCTTGCATGTATTCGCTTCTTAATCTGCTTCTGCTCATTGTTTAATAAAAATTGTGGTGTTCGTATTGATGTTGTTTTGTTGTTACAACATAATATAGAAACTTTTGGCGGGAAATTCAAAAAACAGGCAAAAAAAAAGTGGAGCGGCTTCATGTGCCGCTTTCATCTTTCTCATTTTCAATAAATTGTCCATTATAACAACAAGAAGTTCAGAACGTCTTCCAATTTAACTCTTCTGGCTTCTATGAATGTTCCAAAATCAGCAAAGTTTATTGGGGCGCTCATATCAATAAAATGATCGCTCCTCGTTTTGGCTTGGGTCGAACTGTTCATGCCACGAAACCACTCAACGAGTGGCCTATTATTCTTTGACTTGTTTGTCGAAAAATCCAGCAGTTCCAGATTCGCAATGGTATCAAACGTTATACCATCATTTGCCATCCCTTCATCCTGAGGAGTCGTAAAATGAACCGTTGACAACAGCATAGGCTCAAAAGACTTTTTCGGATGAATGTAGTCAACTTCATATATGGTTCCGGCACTAAGGCTAAAGGTTGATAGACCATTCTCTATGGCTATCGCATAAATGATATTCAATATCGGAAATGCCTGTTGTTTCCTCGTGCCCAAAATAGTTGGGAAATCTGAATTTGTAATTATTAGCTGGGGAATGGCTTCTTCAATTGCATCATAATCAAAAAGACTTGGCGTTCCAAAACCCTTTATTATGGAACGAATAACCGTTAATGTGTTATCTGAACTGGCTTCGAAAAGGTTGTTTATAATCGAATGAAACATAAACCGACGCATCGACCTATAATTGCCCATTTGACTATTGGTCGGCAGTATTGCCGTACTCCATAGTTTTTGTGTGTATATGAAATACACAATGGGAATAATCGCCAATTTGTTCGTCAGTCCCTCATCCAAGAGTTTCATATTAGAAACAATATCGAAAGCTTTACGGATGCTGTCTTTTACATTTTTCCTATTATGAACAATGGTGTTGCAGGCTTCGCTTGACATGGACGAAACCGCATTCATATTAAGCGGTTCATCCGCCAGCATGACAAAGCATTTTAAAACCCAATCTTTGTCGATTATATACCCCAATATCTTTACATCGTCTATAATCTCTTCCACAATCGCTTTTGTTCCTTCAGGAATGATGTCCACTCTTCATATTTTGCCATAATTCATTTGCGATTTGCCTTTACATCGCGAGGTTTTAAAGGTTGGTTTTTATTCGTTTTGACGCTACAAACATAGAAACTTTTTCGGGGAAATTCAAAGAATCCCAGACGGCAATTCGATTTTCATTTTCCTGCTGCTGTGCGATTTGGCTGCGGCAAGCAGGGCTTCCTGGCTGGTGTATTGCTCGTAAAGCGTGCATTGCGTGACGATGCCTTGCGTCGAGCATCGCTCACCGTCAACCAACACCAATGCCCAGCCTTTGTCGTGGTCGGCGAACTCTTCACCCACCAACGCGACACCTTCTGCCGTCTCAACCAACTCGTTTTTCCTCACTTTTTTGACTTTGAAAAACACTCTCGGCACGCCATGCTCCACTCGTTGCTCTGCCGTGTAAAGCCGCAACTCCATACCTTGGCGGATGTCTTTTTTATCCAGGTTGGCGATGAGCGCCGCGACGCCGTCCACCTCGCCAAGATGCTGCCTTATGGTAAGCAGCTTGCCTTCGCTCACCGGGATATCGGGCATCAGAAACGAAGCATAACTATCCATAAAGCTTTTTTCGACAAAAACCGCCGGCAGCCTATTGGCAAGCGCCACAAAGCCGTTGTAGGCCGACTGGTGTTCGGTGAACATCGGATCACAAAGCGACAATCCATGCCATAGTGCGATGGAATGCCTCATTCGCTGTCGTTGTACAAATTGTTTTAGGGTGCACCGACGCGGCTTTGAACTGTTGTGCGCAGTCCGTACTACTGTTTTCCCCTGTTTCTCATAGATGGTCACTCCCGATTGTGGCATTCTCCCAATCAGCGATAAACCTTTGACTTGTCTTTTTCCCATATCAGCTTCGTTTTAGTCAGTTGGCAGCCTCAGAGTAATCTCGTAGTTGCGCCCTCTTTTATTCTATTCTTTTAGGTCTGTTATTCGTCTGTTATTCGATTTAATATCGAAGAACAATCGAATAACAATGCAATAATAATAGAGCATTTAATATGTTTGATAAGGCGCAACTCCGAGGCAAATCCTTGCCAGCCTCTATGTTGTTGGATTGCAAATATAGAAACTTTTTGGCGAAAATTCAAAAATAGGGGCGAAAAGAGTTTTATTGCCCCTCTATCTGTGGAAAAGCAGCAAACAACTCCAAGGCTTGAGCAGTCTCGTCAATTAGCTTCGTTTTGATAAAACTTTTGGTATGGGTGTCGTCAATCACTTCGCCTAAACCTTGCATCAGCAGTTTGGGGCTGGTTTCACGAACCCGCTTTGCACACCATTCAGCATATTCAGAGACCCCTTTTCCTGTTCTGAGTTGCACAGTCTGTTCATTGATGTTTGCATGTATCTTTTGCAAGAAAAACCATACATCGAACACATCGCGAGGCGACAACCTCTCTCCCATGGCACAAAGTTTATGGGCAAACATGTCTGGAATGGTAAGCACCCTAATATCCGTCCCAGCCAGAGTGATCATTTCATAATGGTTGTCATATTGACGTGTGGAGATCTCCACCTTCAGCATGCGCTCACCTTTGCCATAATCCAACACCATCACTGGTCCGTAAAACTTCTTTGCCTCATCGTCGATAGTACCAAATTTCAATAAGATGTTGCGAACTTTCTCATAGACATAGTCCGACTTGCTTTCATCCAGCAAGTTGAAATCAAGATCGGTCGAAAACCTCGGCAAGGCATGGAAAAACATCATTGCCGTTCCACCTTTGAATCCCAGCAAGTTACAAAGACCCTTGTCCTTATATATCAAGGTCAGGATTTGTGCCATGTAGAGTTTGTGTTTTTGCTTGTTCATAATTCAAGGTTTTTTGTCAAACAATTCTTTTACCCTTTTGTTCAGTATCGGTGAATTGTAGAATGGCAGCAACTCATTTACTTTCTTGATGGAAAGTGGGCGAAGATTGTCGAAATAGCAATTCCCGGCACTGAGATAAACAGTATCGAGAAAAGCTTTTTCCGGTGATGCAATCGCCACGCTACCACGTTGTTCAACGCCCTCCATTCCGGCCCAAATCTCGGGGTTTATTATTCTATAACGATAGGGTTTTCCGTCCACTTCAACTTCTCGGCGGAGATAGCTCACACTTGTGATAGTGTCATCCCACTGAAAAACGACACCAGCTCTACCTAACACATATTCCAATGAGATATATGACGGTCGGAAAAGGCTGCATGCCATCTCCTGTTCATTGTAATTCAGTTTTGTATAAATGCCTTTTCGTGGATTTAGTATCTTCCCACTTCGGGCATAGTAATGCAAAGATTTGGTCAATTTTTTCGTGTCACTGCATTCGGTCAGCATCATCAGCGCCTGAAGTGTAAAAACAGTCCTCTGACTGCTCAATATCGTTTCCAATATGTTTATTTGCGAACTCATAATTCTAAAAATTCGTATTATCAGTTTGCAAATATAAAACAAATTTGATTATTAAAGGCTGTTTTCGATAAAAGTGACACAAAAAAGTGGAGCGACTTCGGCGCCACTCCACTTGTGACAGTTTAAAACCCAATCCTCTTGCGATTGACGGTATTATTCAGCTGTTCGCAGCGGCAATAGCTTTCAAGCACAGGAAGCATCTCATCAGCGGTGCCGTAGAGGATGCTGTTGATGGCGTGCTTGCGAGCCACGTTCTCGATTTGACCACCGCTGAAATCGAAGTGCTCGGCCAAGGTGGCAGCATCGCTGGCGTTCAACTCGGGAACCATCTGCTGCCAGATCTTGCAGCGCACCATGGCATCGGGCTTGTCAAACCTGATCTTGTAGAGGAAACGTCGCTCGAAGGCACTGTCGAGGTTCTCGGTGAGGTTGGTGGTTGCAATCATGATGCCGTCCAAGGTTTCCATCTCCTGCAGGATGATGTTTTGGATGGTGTTCTCCATCTTGTCCACAGCGTTCTCAGCGCCGGTCTTGCGAATGCCGATGATGGAATCGGCCTCGTTGAAGAGCAGTATTGGGGCTTTCTCAGCACGCTGCACGAGGCTGCGGTAACGGTCGAACAGGGCCTTGATGTTCTTCTCGGAGTCGCCCACCCATTTGCTCTTGATGCTCGGCACGTCGACGGTCATGATGGAGCGTCCCGTAAGGCGGGCCAACTGATAGACGGTCTCGGTCTTTCCCGTGCCCGGACTGCCATGAAATAGGCAGGTGAAGCCCTGTCGGAAACCGCGCTGCTGCATGCGCTCACGGATTTTGGCATATTGCTCCTGCTCAAAGAAACGGTTGAGTTCCTCCACCTGATGCTGAACGGTCTCGGTGTAGAACATGGTCTTGGGCGTGAGTTGGTCAGGCTCAATCACATCGGCGAGGTGTTCCTCCGTGGTGGTGTTGATTTTCAGCTCGGCAAGCAAATCGCGCTTGGCATCCTCGGTCAGTTTGAAATGCGTATTGTTGACGATGCCATCCTCGCAGCGGAACTCGATAAGTTTGGCCGTTTGAAGCGTGTGACTGTCGCTGCGCAAAGCGGCCTTGGCGTTGTTGAAGTCGGCACCATTGTTGAAGACGTCCTCCATTTGTCCGAAACGGATGTCATCGTCGCACTTGCAGATCAGATAGTAGCAAAACAACACAAGGAGCAATTCATCGGTCTCCTGAAGATGCAGCCGCTTCACCTTTTGGCCGAAGGCCACCTGCGGGTTGTCGTCGAACAGCCTGTTCATCTCCTCATACAGCTCTTGTGGACTAATGGCATTGTCATGGAGGTCGTTGAACCATTGTTCCAGCACCTCGAACATGCCGGCGCAGTCAAGGCCTTTGTGGACTGGCAACTGATACACTTCGTTGTGTTTCAGGCAACGGATGACAGCGGTGGGCACGTCGAAGTCATCCTCGTCCTTCACGTCACGGAAGCGCAGCAGACGGCGATGCACCAATGCGTCGATGTCGTTGGCGAAAGCCAACACGGCGATGTTGCCTAGGTCGAGGTGACGGGCCAAGTCGCGGTAATCCACACGATAAGGGCCTTCGTCCATGCAGACGGCAAAAATGACGGCTTGCCGCTCGCTGATGCCGTATTGTTCAGCGAGGAACTTGATTTCGGCTTCTGAGGCTTTCAAAAAGTCGGCGCTCATCTTGGAGTCCCTGGAGTTTTCGGCCACAGTCTCGATGGCCTGAAGGAGAGTAAGGTTTTGATTTTTACGGGTCTTGGTGGTGGCGTTTTTCTTTTCCATAGGTATCCTTAAGTTTAGTGGTTTAGGATACTTATAGTAACTTTTTGCCGAAAATTTAAAAAAAGTAGCAACTTTTTTTTCAGGAGTGCTCCTCAATACTTCACATACTGCTCCAAAAGCGGGTTCACCTCCCCTTCTTCCTTGATCAGTTCTTCCAGTTGCGCCCAGTTCTTGATCATGCCGCGCTTCTCGCGCTGGTTGACGATGCGTTTCACCTGCTCGTAGCTGAGGTAAGGATGATGCACTAAGGTCTTGAAATCCGCACGGTTGACATCGACTTTCCGAATCTCAATGGCACCTAAATTAATATAAGGTTGTATGGCTGCAAAACGCGCCTCATCCATACCCTTCACATCGCGGAGTTGCTCCTTGTCGACAAAGCCGCCCAACTTCTCGCGGAACTCGATGATGCGCACCGCCGTGTAAGGCCCAATCTGCGGCAACTCCACCAAAGTGGTCGAGTCCACGGTGTTCAAGTCGACGATGGGAATGGCTTTCTTTTCAGCAGGTGCGGCTGATGCGGTCGTTGCGGTCGTTGAGCCCGTCGAAACGCCGCTTTTAGAAGAAGTTTTAGTATTTTTCCCTCTAGCCACCTCCGGCAACACAATGAAAGGTTCCAGCTGCGCAAACTCTTCCTCGCTGATGGTGTAAAGCTTGCCCAAATCGTTTTTCGAATAAAACTTGCCGCCTTTGGCCTTGTAGTTCATGATGTTGCGCACCTGGCGGTCGGTGAGACCCATTTGCAGCCATTCCTCTTCCGTGAGGGTATTGGGATTGAAGGGAAAAGGATGCAGCTCCACCACCTCTTGGGGCTTCTCAGTTTGTTGCTGTTGTTGCTGCTCGATGGCCGCCTGGCGCAATGCCAACAAAGAGTCCAGGTTGTGCAAAGAGGCGTCGCTCAGCGACTTGCGCGACGGATGAAACAAGCAGGCAAGAATTAATAGCAGTATCAATGCCAGTATCGTGATGATGGCAACGCGCTCGCCTTTGCTGAAGGAAAACCATTTGCGCAAGGAATCCATATTCTTTGGTTTCGGGCCCTTCGACAGGCTCAGGGACCCTCGGCCGTTGAGCCCGTCAAAACACCGACTATTATTTAATCAATCCACTGACAAACACAATCGTGATGGCAATGGGAGCTAGATAACGAATAATAAAGAAGATAATCTTTTTCAACGATGCCTTGATGGTACCCTCGTTGGTCACCTCCTCGAAGAACTTGGTCTTGCCCAATCGCCAACCCACGAAGATGACAATCAACACGCCGCCGAGGGGCAAGAGGATATTGGATGAGACAAAATCCATGAGGTCGAAGACCGTTCTGCCACCAATGGCAAAGGGCGTGTTCTCCATCAGACTCAACGAGGCAAAACTACCGATGAATAGCGTGGCTACACAAGCCCATACCGTCGACCACTTGCGGTTAATATGAAGCTCCTCGGAGAGGTAGGCCACCACAACCTCAAGCAGCGAAATCGTGGAAGTCAGCGCGGCAATGGCCAACAGCACGAAGAAGATGATGCAGAAGATATAGCCTCCTGTCATCTGGTTGAAGATCATCGGTATCGTATTGAACACCAATCCCATGCCTGCTGTCGGACGGATGCCAAACGAGAAAGCCGCAGGGAAGATGACAAGACCCGCCAACACGGCAATCAAGGTATCGGCAAGCACCACGGAAAAGGCGGTGGAAGTCAGGTTGTCCTTTTTCTTGATGTATGAACCATAGGTGATGAGTGCCCCCATGCCGAGACTCAACGAGAAGAAGCCTTGGCCCAAAGCACTGATGAGGACATTGCCATCGATTTTGGAGAAATCCGGACGGAACAGGAACGACAATCCTTCTTTGGCCCCTGGGAGCGTCACAGAGCGTATGCCCAGCACGATAAGAATGACCAAGAGCAGCGGCATAAGGATTTTTGCGTATCTCTCAATACCGTTTTGCACTCCTTTGAAGACCACAAAGCCCGTCAGGAAGATGAAGATGGCCTGCCACATCACATTGCGCCAACCCATATTGTGGAAGTCGGTAAAGTCTTGCTCCATGGCAGCCAAATCCTTGCCTTGGAACGAGTTGGACACCGCCTTGATGATATACTCCAATGTCCAGCCCGACACGGTAGAATAGAAAGCAAAGATGATGAAACCACACAACACACCCATATAGCCAACAATCGACCACGCCGACTTAGGCGCAAGTTTCTTGAAAGCTCCGACGGCATTGCTTTGTGAGCGGCGACCAATGACCAGCTCCGACAACATCACAGGGATGCCGAGGAAGATGACCACGGCGAGATAAACCAATAGGAATGCCGCTCCGCCGTTGTTGCCCAATTCGCATGGGAAACGATAAATATTACCCAATCCGATGGCCGAGCCCGCAGCAGCGGCAATAATGCCTATCTTCGAGCCAAAGCCATCGCGCTTTTTCTTTTCTTCAGCCATATTGTTATTCTAATAAGTTAGGCCCTTCGACAGGCTCAGGGACCCTGGCGGTCGTTGAGCCCGTCGAAACGCCGCATTATATTTAACGCTTTTCACCGTATGCCAGGTCACCCACATCACCAATGCCTGGGACAACGTAGGCACGCGCCGTCAGTTCCTCATCAATGCTGCCCACCCAGATGGTGACGGGCAGGCGCGACATGGTGCGCTCCACATAATCCAAACCGTCTTGTGAAGCCACAGCCACAGCAATATGGATCTCCTTCGGCATCATATCCTCCATCAAGCCGTTCAGAGTCTTCACGATGGACTCGCCCGTCGCCAATAGCGGATCACAGACAATCAGGACACGGTCCTCGATATCGGGCGATGAGAAATATTCCACGCGTATCTCAGAGTCTTCCTCGTTCTTGTCATATTTTCGGTAGGCCGCGATGAAGGCACTGTCCGCCTGGTCAAACATGCTGAGCATTCCATTGTGGAAAGGCAAGCCAGCGCGCAAGATGGTAGCGATGACAGGTTGCTCGTGCATCGTCCTTATCGACTTGATTCCAAGAGGGGTAGTCACCTCTTCATCATCGTATTCAAAAGACTTACTGATTTCGTAAGCCATAATCTGACCGATGCGTTCGAGATTGCGGCGAAAACGCATACGATCCTGTTGGATGACAGCATCGCGGAGTTCAGCCATGTATTGGTTGAAGACGCTGTCGGTTTTCTCTAAATTGTGAATTTCAATCATAGTGTTGGTATTTGGCACAAAGATAGGGAAAAGAAACAAATCTTTCGCAATACAGCCATTAATTTTTTTCAAAAACTATCGCGCATTACAAAATTTACCTATTTTTGCATTATTAAAACTCTAAAACGAATTACACCAAAAATAAAGAAAGAAAGGGAAAATCACCATGGCAGAAGGCTTGAAAGAAAACTGGAAAAAAGTCGGTAAGGACTGGGCTTCTTTGGGTGAGGATTTGGGCAAATCACTCATCAAATCGGTCAAGGCAGGAGTGAGCGCAGCCACCAAATGGGCCGAAGACGAGCCTGAAAAAGAAGCTGAAGCCAAGGCCGAAGAGGCCGAGGAGGCCAAAGAAGAAGAGCCCAAGGCTGAGAAATAACAGCACTTTAACGTTATCGCTTCACAACAACCAAATTAGTGTGAAATGCTTTGGAACACAGACAAGTCGCGTCTGTGTGTTGTTTATTTGTGCTTTTTCCAAACCTTAAGCAAAGCTTTACCGATGGGCGAAAGCCGATTGGAAGTATAGGATGGGTATTGGGCCTCCGTACCGCCAAAACCAAGATAGAAACGAGCCAAATTCTCATCATCTGAGCCCTCGAAATCAAAGGTCATCGGTTGGTTGGCATATTTTTGTATCACCTGATCCAAGAGATAGGTCATGGCTTGGCGTTGCTTGCCCTCCACGGTCAGACCTGAAAACAGGAAAGTGATGCGATCCTTGGTTTTCATGAAGATGGCGGCACAAATCAACTGTCCTATTCCTTTTTCGTTCACCCCCAACATAAAGGCGGCATTCCGTTGCTGGGCCACCTGAGCCAAACGGGTCAGCACACCGTACTCGGCATCACCCCACTTATCGAGCAAAGCGCCACGATTGTCGCGGAACAAGGCCACCACATGGTAAGGAATCACCGTTGTGACCAATTGCAGATTATTGTCTTCCGCCTTGGCCAAATTGCGCTTTGTGTTTTGGTGATAACCCGCACGAATAGCCTCATATTCACGATTCAAGTCAAGCAGCACATTTCTATGATATTCAACACCTTGAACTTCGTTGTTGAAGATATTGTTTTCATTCAACCTGATCTCGGCAAAACGGTATTTATTAGGAATGGCATTCAAAAACTCATTAGTCTTTTCGGGCGTCACGTACGCTTTGGAAAACACGCCCAACTGTTGAACGAAATAAGGCTGATAGAGGTAGTTGATACCGAATTTTTTACCACCCGTCAAAGGCATCACCGACTGGTAGTCATCCTCAACGAGGGCTTCCCACTGGGGATGAACCATATCGAGATACCATGAAAAAGCGTAGATGTTGCCACATTCAGCGATGGTGGCGTCCCATTTTGATTTGTCGATTTGGTTATTTACAAGATATTGTATCATAAAACGAATTCTTATGCTTAAACCGGCCCTTCGACCCTTCGATGGGCCTCAGGGACCGCAGGCTCAGGGGCCTTGGTGATATATTCTATAAGATGGCGGTACATCTCAGGCCATCCGACCCATCGTTTCTCGCCGCCAAGGGTTTCATTGTGTGTAAGATAGATAAATGTCCCTCCTACTGCTTTCACCTCGTCAACGAGTTGTGTGGCAAGATTGAACGAGGATTCCACATCGAGATTAAGGTAGTCACGCATGGTACCATCCATCAAGGCAAAAGGATGCACGCGAAGGTTGGTCACCATGTCGTTTTCGAGGTCGTAAAATCGGAATGTGTCGGCAATGCCTGCACGAAAACCTGCCTGCGAGGCAAAACCCATGGTGTAGTCATCACTGATGTCCAACTCAATGAGTTTCTGATAACTACGAGGGAGGTTCATCCTCAGGAAATGCTGTCGACTCTTGGTCAAGGGTCGATGTAGCACTTCGGAAAGATTGTCGATTTCCATTCTCAATTTATCGATGTCGAGATAAGAAGAAAACGAAGGATGGATGCCCACATCGGCATAATCGCCCAAGCGTTTAATCAACGCTTGGAAAGCAGGTTTGCGAATGGAGATGCTCTTGTCGTTGGTGTCGTAGTCGCCGCAAAGAATGAAATAGATGGGCTTGAGTTTGAACTCTTTTTGTAACTCAAACTGGAAGTCAAAGGAATCAAATGGGTCTTTGCGTTTGCCTCGCAACACCTGATGGCGTTCACGGATACGCTCACGGTCGCCAGAGGTCAAATCCTTCAAGAAACCGCCCACAGTGCGGTACAACCCCTTGCATTTATAAGCCCAGGCCGCATCCACATCGTAGGTAGGGACGAAAGTGAACTTGGGTTGTTTAAGGTCAAGATTAGGGTAGATGACCTTCAACTTGTTTCCCAAAGCCAAAGCCCAAATGTTCACCAAAGGTTTTTGAAGCATGCCATTCTCGAACATCCACGTAGACTCGGCACGAAAACGGCCATACTGGTCACGCACCTGCGAAAGGTATTCCTCATAGCGCGAGACAAGGAAAAAAGAAGCGGCAAAGACATCGAAAGGCAACAAATTGCCCTGTCCGTAGACTGCATATGGCGCCACCGTGCCCTCAAATTCCACCGTGCGAAACGACTGCTCGTGAATATGCCGTTCAAAAAGAATGTCAACGGCCTTCACAAAAGATTCATCGCCAAGACGTTGCATTCCATAATGCAACTTCGGTCCCTCAAAAGCCTTGAATTGCTCGCTATCAGTAGTCAAATCGTATTCAATACCCAGCAACTGCTTGAGCACCAAATCGAAGATGTACATCACACGACCTGTGACCTTCGGAACGAGAAACAGCATTTTCATAGGCACAAAAATAGGATGATTTTCAATACAAAAGGTAAAAAAGCGAAAAATGTTGCAACTTCGCCAAAGCAACACCGAAAAGTTGTACCTTTGTCGGTTTAAAACCAAGGCTTCCCAGATATGGAAAATTTTGTCGTATCCGCTAGAAAATACAGGCCGATGACCTTCGACACCGTTGTGGGTCAAGGCTCCATTACCAACACGTTGAAAAACGCCATTCGCAACAACACGTTGGCGCAAGCCTTCTTGTTTTGCGGTCCGCGTGGCGTGGGCAAGACCACCTGCGCCCGCATCATGGCCAAGACCATCAACTGCCTCCACCCCACCGAGAACCTTGAAGCATGCAACGAATGCGAGTCGTGCCGTGCCTTCAACAACAACGCTTCGTTCAATATCTACGAATTGGACGCTGCTTCCAACAATTCGGTGGAAGACATCCGCAGTTTGGTCGACCAGGTGAGGATTCCTCCACAAATCGGACAATACAAAGTCTACATCATCGATGAGGTCCACATGCTGTCGGCGGCGGCTTTCAACGCTTTCTTGAAGACCTTGGAAGAACCACCTGCGTACGCCAAATTCATCTTGGCCACCACCGAGAAGCACAAAATCATTCCGACCATTCTTTCGCGTTGCCAAATCTTTGACTTCAAGCGGATTACAGTTGATGATATTGCCAAGCATTTGGCCTTTGTGGCCCAAAGTGAAGGTGTAACAGCTGAGCCAGAAGCCTTGAACATCATTGCGCAAAAGGCCGACGGCGCCTTGCGCGACGCCCTCTCCATTTTTGACCAGATGGTCAGTTTCTCTGGCAAAACTATTACCTACAAGGATGTCATCGACAATCTGAATGTTTTGGATTACGACTATTATTTTCAAATCATCGACCACATCCTTCATGGTAACACAAGCGACATCCTGCTCATTCTCAACGACATCATCAGCAAAGGTTTTGAGCCCCAGCATTTCATAAACGGCTTGGGCAACCATTTGAGAAGCCTCATGGTGTGCAAAGACCCGATTACAGTACAGCTCTTGGAGGTAAGCGAGCAACTACGGCAGCGCTATTTGACGCAGTCGCAGGCCTGCCCCATGCCCTTCCTCATTCGCGCTTTGGAAATCAACAACAAGTGCGACATCGACTACCGAGCTGCCAACAACAAACGCTTACATTTGGAGATTGCCTTGTTGAAGATGTGTGCCTTGTGCAGCCAGGCCTTGAATATGCCTACGGCGCAAGCACAGCCTGTGCAGGTGGCGCAGAATAGGCCAGCAATGCAACCAACAAGTCAAACAAATACGGGTGGTGGAATCCCCCCTACCCCCTTAAAAGGGGGAGTGGCTTCCACCAGCCCTTTAACTCAAACGGCTAAGGCCACTGAGCCCGCTGTTACTGCCAAGGGTCCTGAGCCCGTTGTTACCGTCAAGGTCCCTGAGCCTGTCGAAGGGCCGACCAACAAGCCAACTCCTCAACAATCAACAATTCAACCACAAGCCGCTTCCGTTTCGACGGGCTCAACGTCCGCTACCACCGCCACCTCCGCTGCGCCGGTCGTCCGTCCGCGTGGTGCCACGAGCAGCATCAGCATCAACAAGGCCATGCAGCAAGCTGGACAAAAGGCTGAGGAAAAAGAAGAGACTTGGGACACGCCGTTCACACAAGAGCAGCTCACAGCAGCATGGGCTGATTTCGTCAACCGTTATAAAAATGTGTCGCCCAACTTCGCGGCTGCATTGGGAAAATACACTCCTAAATTAATGGGCAACGCTGAAATCCACTTCAGCGTCGACAACCTGCTTTTTGAGCATGACACAGAGGGCATGACTGCCTTGAAGCACCATTTGAAGAACAGCCTGCACAACAACCAATACCAACTCAAGCCCGAGTTGATGGAGCGCCCTGCCGAAATCGAGGCCTATACCGACAAAGATAAGTTTGAGAAGATGGTGGAAGAAAGGCCGTATTTGAGGACTTTGCAGACGGAATTGAAATTAGAGGGAGATCTATAATGGAAAGGATGAAGATTCCCTACGGGAATGGCAAAGTGCCGTTATTTTTCCAGACGGCGGCTTGGGACACTTACCTACCAAAACTTGTTCATGCCGCCGTGTTACACATAACATGCTATCCATTCCCGAAGGGAATCTCACTTAAATCTTGAATCTTTGAATCTTAAATCTTTAAACATCAAATACTTAAATGAAGAAAAAACACATTATCGCCATGATGACATTATGTACAATGGCAGCAGGCTGCGCCGAGAAAGCAGTCGAGACACAGACACCAGAACCGAAGAAAGAAGTTGTTCCAGCCATCGAGTTGAGCAATATGGACACCGAAATCAACCCCGCTGAGGATTTCTTCCGCTTTGTTAACGACGAGTGGTTGAAAAACAACCCGATCCCAGAAGAATACTCCACCTACGGAGCTTTCACGGAAATTGACCAACACAACGAGCTTCTCATCAAAGACATCATAGATGAGGTCTCGCAAGACACCACCGCGCAACAAGGTAGCGTTGCTCAGAAAATCCGCGACTTCTACAATGCTGGCATGGACACCATCGCCATCGATGAGCGCGGCTACAGCGAGCTGATGCCGTATTTCGAGATGATTGACAACCTTAATGACAAAGCCCAACTGGCCGAGCTTTTAGGCAAGTTACACAGCGATGGTATTGGTGGTTTCTTTGGAGCCGGCGGGAGCCCCGATCCGAAGAATGCCGAGATGGTCATCATGCACCTCTATCAAGGTGGCTTGAGCCTTACCGACCGCGAAGACTACCTTGCTAAAGAATCGAAAGAAATGCGCGACAAATATGTCGAACATGTGGCCAAGATGTTTGAACTCACAGGAACAGAGCCAGAGGCTGCTGCCGACAAGGCCAAGCGTATCTTGGGTCTTGAGACGCAGTTGGCCACTAACTCGATGACTCGTGTGGATCGTCGTGACCCTGACAAGACCTACAACATGAGAACACTTGTCGAATTGCAGAAAACGATGCCTAACTTCGATTGGAACACCTATTTCAAGAACGCTGGTGCCCCGATGATCGAAAGCCTTAACGTGGGAATGCCAGACTTCATGGCAGCGATGGACAAAATCATCCTCAACACCGACCTCAACACCATTAAAGACTACCTGCGTTGGAAGGTTATCCACGGCAGTGCCTCTATGTTGAGCAGCGACCTCGATGCTGAGAACTTCAGCTTCTATGGTAACTACCTCTACGGTCAGGAAGTGCAGCAGCCCCGTTGGCGCCGCATTCTTGACGCCACTTCTGGTTGTCTGGGTGAAGCCATCGGTCAGCTTTATGTGGAAAAGCATTTCCCTGCTGAAGCCAAAGAACGCATGTTGAACCTCGTTGGAAACTTGCGCGTGGCTCTTGGAGAGCGCATCAAGAATCTCGACTGGATGAGCGAAGAAACCAAAGCCAAGGCCCTCGTCAAACTCGATGCCTTCAACGTGAAAATCGGTTATCCTGACAAGTGGAAGGACTACAGCAAGTATGAAGTCACACCTGATTCGTATTTCGCGAATGTACACCGTTCCATCCGTTTCGAGAACGAAAGGGAAATGGCCAAAATCGGAAAGCCCGTCGACAAGGAAGAGTGGTTCATGACTCCGCAGACTGTCAATGCCTACTATAGCCCAGAGATGAACGAAATCGTGTTCCCCGCCGCTATTCTTCAGCCTCCGTTCTTCAATATGGACGCTGACGACGCTGTCAACTATGGTGGCATTGGCGTGGTAATCGGTCACGAGATGACCCACGGCTTCGACGACCAAGGCTGCAAGTATGATGAAAAGGGTAATCTCAACAACTGGTGGACCGAAGAAGATGCCGCTCAGTTCGCCGAACGCACCAAGCAACTTGTGAAGCTCTTCGATGAGTTCCAAGTAAGAGGCTACCAAATCAACGGTCAACTCACCCTCGGCGAGAACATTGCTGACCTCGGTGGCCTTAATGTGGCATGGGATGCCTACCAGATGACCGATGAGGCCAAGGCCAACCAAAGCATCGATGGCTTCACGCCCGCCCAGCGCTTCTTCATCAGCTACGGCACCATTTGGCGTAACAACTCGCGCGACAAGTACATCGAGCGCCAAGTGAAGACCGACGTGCACTCACCCGCTGAGGCTCGCGTTAACCGTACTCTCGGTTCAATGCCGCACTTCTACGAGGCATTCGATATTCAGCCTGAAAACGGCATGTACATTGCTCCTGAAGAACGTGCAAATATTTGGTAATCAATAATAAATTGTAGAGACGCAAGTTTTTGCGTCTCTACAATTTCCATAAAAAATGGGATTTAAACAATTCATAGGGAAAACGAGGCTCAAGCTCGGAGGCTGGAAAGTGGTCAACACCTACCCTAACCTCGGCAACGCCGTTTGCATCGTTGCACCACACACCGCCATCAAGGACTTCTTCATCGGCTTGGCCTTCTATTGGTCTCAAGGCATCAATTTCAAGGCCATGATGAAAATCGAGTTCTTCCAATATTGTGGTGGCATTCTGAGTAGGCCCTTGAAGAAACTCGGTGCCATACCTGTCGACCGTGGTCACCAAAACCACCTGGTGGAACAGATGGTCGAGATGTTCAGCCAATGCGAAAACACCCATCTGGTCATCTGCCCCGAAGGCACCCGCAAGAAGGTAAAACATTGGAAAAAAGGCTTCTATGTCATTGCAGAAGGAGCTCACTTGCCTATTGCACTTGGCTTCATTGATTACAAAAAGAAGCTCTGCTCACTTGAGAAAGTCATCTATCCTTCAGGCGATTACGATAAGGACTTGGCTGAGATTTGGGACTACTATCGTTCCCGAAAAGTCATGGGGAAACACCCCGAACTTTTCAACCTTTACGACGAATACGAAAAAGACTAAACCATGATAGACCTGAGCACAAAAATCCACGACAAGTTCACTTTGGAGTTCAAAGTGGGATTCAACACAGAACAAACCAATAAACCGGCGAAATTCCGTGACTATGTAATGAATACGTGGATTTTTGTGCCCAATAGTCTCGACATCAACGCGGCCAAGTACAGCAAAGATGACTTTTACCGCGACCTCAAGTCGGGCGTCAGACTTATCACTCCTGCGTATGAATTGCATGAATTGGCCAACAACAACGAGTTGCTGCCCAGCAAGGCACTCACGACCAATTTCGATGACTTGCACGCCGCACCCGACGACACGCTTGACCTCACCCATACCATCAAGATGTATTGCGCCATCACCAAGAGCGCTTTCCGCGACGCGTGTTTTTCAGCGTTACAGCAATCTGATGCAGCTACAAGGAAGGACGCTTGCCTACAATTTTTAGAAGATGGGCGCAAAGTATTAGAACGATTCCGTTGCCTGTTCAACCAACTGAACGAGGACAATGCCACAGACCGAACCCGACAAGTCTTCGCTTACGGGGATGAGTTCTTGAGCAATGTGTTGGAAAAATACACCTATCGCCTTCGCGATGCCATCCGCGTCAGCCATCCCGAGGAGTATCCACAAATCGAAACCCGTTTCAAAGAAATACTGCTCGGTGAGAGGAATTATCGGGAGCAAAAAGGCTATATATGCGTGAAGATTGATGATGAAAAAGGCAACGAAGACTTTGTCTTCCGTGCTAGCCTGCTCAAAAAATTCAGTGAGAGCGACCTTTATCTCAACGCCACCAAGCGTAAGAACACCTTCCTTGTGGAGCAGATTCTCTACAGCCTTGCTGCCGGTACTGCCATGGTAGTGGCTACACTATCTTCGTTCTTCTTCCAACAACGGTATGGCAACTTCACCTTACCTTTCCTTATCGCATTGGTAATCAGCTACATGTTTAAGGATAGGCTGAAAGACTGGTTACGACTCATCTTCGCTCGTCGTGTCAGCAGTAAGGTCTTCGACACGCGTACTGATTTTCGCGTCAAAGGAAGATACATCGGTTGGAGCAAGGACAGTGTCGACTTCATCGACAGCGACAAAATCATCCCCGAAGTCATCAAGTTACGTAGCCGTAATCCGCTCTTCGCCGAGGTGAGCGGCAAAGACGAGAAAGTTTTACTCTACCGCAAGAAAGTGCAACTTTGGCCCAGCGAATTGGCCAAGGCCAGCCCTTATCCACTCCGAGGCATCAATGACATTTTGAGGTACAACTTCACGGAATACACCCGCAAAATGGACAACCCGAGTTTCCCTCTTTCTGGCACTTGGGAGGACAACGAATACAAACCTATAGAAGGCAAGAAAGTCTATCACATCACCATCATCATACAATGTGTATATGATGAAGGCAATGTCGAATACAAGCGCATCGTGGTGCGTTGCGACAGGAACGGTATTGTGAACGTGAAAGTTAGCTAAGTTGCCAAAATCACTCGGCTACACACACCAAGCGCACACCTCGTCCATAGGCACGATTGCAGCAGTCCTGAGGATTCATGTCCGAAGCGTTGTCCGAAGCGTAAAAATACACGCCGTACGCGTAATTGTTATTGACAAACGAGCACGACCAATAGTAGCCGCGGCTACCTACATCCCTAACCGAAGCCCCGAAACGATAACCATTGGCAGGCATAAAGACCGCACCGAGCTGTTCCAAAAAACTCCATTCTGAAGCAGAGACAGTATTACTGGTGTAACTAGCGTCTTTTGTATTTGTATCACTTAATCCATAATAGTTGCTATTCCAATTATCAGGCAGTAGAATCACTCCATTCACATCATTCACATTAGCTTTGGCAAAGCGGATGCCAGAGTCCGTCGTTCGATCATCAAAGACATACTTCCATTCAGCTTTGCTTAGGGTACGCCATTGGTTGGACTGGTTGCCTCCATTGGAGATGGAGTTGTACACGCCCCAATCTGAATTGGCGTATGTGCCAATCAAATTATACACACCTGCCGGGCCATAGTATGAACCGCTCGAATTGTATGTATCCCAAGGATGATAACAGGTATTGCCACAGTTCCAACCACTCGTTCCCCAACCGAACAAATCGCGGTCAACAGTCTGGCTGTTGCTGTTCTGGTCTGTGGTGGTTCCCAAGCAATCCCATTGGTTGTCGGCAAATTTCCAATAAGGTGTGCTGGCACTGCCAATATATTGCAGATTGCCTTGAGAGAAATACACTTGGTTGCCATTGCTATTGATGGTAAACTTACCATTGATTGCGCCTTCGGGAACATTACTATTGTCAATCGGAATAAACCATTTCTCCTCTCCATATTTAAGGCCATAATCAGTCACCGCATAGGCGCGCACATAGTAAACTGTGCCTGTAGTCAGACCGACAAGTGTTTCGCTGAAATCACCTATGCTCGTGCCGTTAGTAGTGTGATTGCCATCAATGTTAGGACCCGGCTCCGTTCCCCAGCACACACCACGCAGAAACACATGACCGCCCTCTGTCATATTAACCGTGCCGCCTACCAATGCACTTGTTGCAGTGATATCAATTGGTTCAGCAGTGGTTACAGAAGAAAAGCCTCGTGAAAAGACAAACTCGACAATCTCAGAGCGGTTCGAGTAGTACTTGTAGCCACGACCTGGGGTGAAGTTTTCCAGTCCGATCCATATTCCATTATGATAAACGGCACTGGCATTCTGTGATTTAATAATATCACCTTCCATGGGAACGAAGTCGCCTAAAGCCGTTGGAATATCCATTACTTCTGTGTTTGGATAGCTAATCCATGTACACCCTGGATGCAAGGTTATCGTAATACCCTGCGCCTTGGCGCTCAAGCCTGCCGCCATCATGGCGAATAAACACATTATAAATACAATTCTCTTCATTTTATTTAACTGTTTTTTTAAACTCTTAATTCTATCCGTAGTTCCAAATACTATTAGACTCGGCAAAGAAACAAAAAATATTGCTTATTCCACTACAAAGTTACGAAAAATTTCGTTTCTATCCGAAGCCCCACCAACAATAACCGTAAACTTGCCTGGCTCCACATGCCAGCCTTTTTCCTTGGAATACACTGCCAAATCGCGCTCAGTGAGATAGAAATCCATCTGCTGAGTTTCACCTTTATTAATATGCACCCTTTGGAACCCTTTCAGTAATTTTGAGGCTGGGGCAACGTTGGCCACTTCATCGCGGACATAGAGCTGAACGACTTCATCTCCATCAAAAAGACCGATGTTTTTTACACTGAAGGTAACTAAGAAAGCACCAGCTCTTTCAGGTACACTCTCAACCTTAAGGTCAATGTATTCAAATTGGGTATAACTCAAACCATAGCCGAAGGGGAACAACGGCTTGGCGGTTTCCTCCACATAATCACCCGTTTGAGGTTGGGAGTAATAGACAGGAATCTGTCCCACCGAACGCGGCACGGAGATAGGCAAACGACCAGCAGGATTGCAGTCGCCCCAAAGGATGTCGGCCAAGGCAGAGCCTCCTTCCATGCCTGGATACCACAACGTCAGCAATGCATTGGATTTTTCGGAGGCTAGATTCATGTCCAAAGGGCGACCTTGAATGTAGACCGTCACGACAGGTTTTCCCGTCGCGTAGATGCGCTGCATCAGTTCCTCTTGCTTGCCCAAAAGCTTCAAAGTGGAGCGGTCGTAGCCTTCGCCGCAATCCATGTCGGAAATGGATGCATTGACAATGGCAGCACCGGTTTCTTCGTAGCTTGTCTTGAAATCACGAGCGGATGAACCGCCTACCACCAACACTACCACATCTGCGGCCTTGGCAATACACACGGCTTCATCAATGTCGGCATCGTTCTCATCACGCACTGCACAACCTTTGGCGTAGGTCACCTCTGCCCTGCCTTTCGCCTTGATGCCTTCAAGCATGGTCACGATGCGGTCGGGGTCTTGCGGGGCGGTATAGTCGCCCAATTGGTTGTACATATTGTCTGCATTCGGCCCGATGACGGCCACTTTTTTAATAGGATCGCCAAAAGGCAAAACGCCATCGTTTTTTAGCAAGACAGCAGATTCCAAAGCCACTTTTTTGGCCAATTGGGCATTTTCTTTCGTGCCAACCTCGGCTTCGGCCAAAGCCTCGTCAACGTAAGGATTTTCAAACAGTCCGAGGTCATATTTCAGTTGCAATACATGGCGCACGGCACAGTCAATATCGGCTTCGGTGACCAAGCCGCGTTGCAAGGCTTCTTTCAGATAGCCGCCATAGTTGTAACCACCCAAGTCGATGTCGACACCTGCTTTCAAAGCTATGGCAGCAGCATCGGCAGGATCGGCGGCCACTTGTTGCGTGGCATAGATGGCATTCACAGCATTCAAATCAGAAAAGACCACGCCTTTGAAATCCCAAGAGTTGCGCAAAATGTCCTGCAAAAGCCATTCATTGGCCGAACATGGAACACCGTCTATGGTATTATAGGAGGTCATCACAGATCTAGCAAAACCTTGTTTGATGGCATTTTCAAAAGAAGGCAAATAGTCCGTCATCAAACGATTCTGGCCCACCTCCGCCGTGGCAGCATTGTGACCGCCTTGGGGGATGCCGTAGGCGGCCAAATGTTTCAAAGTAGCGCAAACGTTTTTCTGCATACCTTGCACGACTGCCGCACCCAAAATGCCTGAAAGGTATGGGTCTTCGCCCATAGTCTCCTCCACCCTCGACCAACGCGGGTCGCGGGCAATGTCGAGGACGGGGCCATAGCCGACTTGTGCCCCTTGCAAACGCACTTCGCGCCCCATCACCTCACCCATCTGCCCCAACAGCGCAGGGTCCCAAGTGGAGGCTTGTCCGATGCCTGTCGGGAAAACGGTCGTGCCTACCGCCATGTGGCCATGGGGTGTTTCTTCGCAAAACAACAGAGGAATGCCGAGACGCGTGTTCTCCACCGCATGGCGCTGCATCATGTTCAACAGCCTTGCTGACTCAAGCGGATGCAGGCCTGTTTCCACCGTCTTCCTCGACCAGGGGTCGGCACGGAGCACGGCCCAACAGGAGCCAAGAGGGAGTGTGTCCATCATACCCATGAAGTCATCGGCGAGCCAAAGCGAATCGCCCTCCTTGCCGTAGAAGTTGAAACCTATTGGGCAGGTCAGTTGACCACATTTTTCTTCTATGGTCATCTGCGATAAGAGCGTCTCGATTTTGTCTTGCTGTTTGGCACAGGAGGACAATAACAAGCACACTATCACAAAGAAGGACTGCATTACGCCTTTAACCGTCATGGCGGACAAGGATCCGCCATCTCCCGAGCGCGAAGACGACACCCTATCGCGCAAGGGATTGCGGGTCAATCGCGGTTCTGTGCCCGCGATGAAGACCGCAATGACGGTTTGGGGTCGGGTTTTGTGTTTCATTGCTCCAATCAAACCAAATGTCCAATCAGTTCCTCGCGCTCGCCAGGGAGCATGTCAATGACAGGAATCTCCACCATCGTGTAGCAGCCCGGTTGCAGGCGCATCGTGGCGCGGGCCACATTGACCAGCACCTGACCCGTCAAAGCAGGATTATTAATGCTCATGTTGAACTCCATGCGTTGGTTCTGGGTCTTGCCCGAGACACCCTTGCGCACAAGATTGACACCATGCCCCATGTCGCGCACTGCATCGACACTATCCACGGCAAACACGTGGGTCTCATCGCTGGCGAAATACGGGTCGGCCTTGATGTCTTTGGTCACTTGTTCCAAGGTAGCACCGTCTTCCAGTTCGACATACACCATGCGGCGGTGGATGCCTTCGCCCAACGGAATGGTCACCGAGAGGGCATTCTTCACGCCTTTCTTGGAACGCACACAAACGCTGTGCCCCATCGACATACCTGGACCGAAATTGGTGTACGACAAGCCTTTAGGTGCCAAACTCTGCATTAAGGTGCGGACAATGGAATCCGAACCTGGGTCCCAACCTGCAGCGATGACACTGACAGTCTTCGTTTCCTTATTAAGAGGCATCAGCTCGCGGCGGTAGTCGACGATGGAAGTATGTATATCGAAAGAATCCACGGTATTGATACCCAAAGGCAGGATCTGTTTGGCATACTCGGGACAACTGCGCGTGGGACAAGCCAAGATGGCCACATCCACGTCTTTCAGTTCCTGGATATCTTTCACCACTTCGTAAGCAGAGAGTTCAATGGTTTTAACAGCATTACGGCGGACAATGCCTGCCACTTCAAAATCGGGGGCGGCTTCCAAGGCTTCCAGTGCGAAGCGGCCCACATTGCCATAACCTACTACGGCAGCTCTAATTTTTTCCATTTTTTCAAAATTTAAAGGGCAAAAGTAGGAAAAAATCGAAAAAACGCGGCTTTTTTTTCTAATTTTGCAGCCAAATTTACTCATTGAAAATGAAAAAGCTACAACTTGTCTTAGCACTATTGGCCTCCGTCCTTTTTGTACAGGCCCAAACTATCGAACAAACCTATCATTACAGCCAGCCTGTCGTCAGCGAGCGCGACGGCTACCAACAAATCGGTCTCCAAGGCTGTCTGCCCATGAGTCAAGTGGGCGAGCCCACCCTGCCGTGGCAAAACGTCAGCCTAATGCTGCCCCAAGGTCATGAGGCCGTCTCTGTCAATGTGGAGTTCTTTGATTTCGTGGAACTTGATGGCACATTTAACCTCTACCCTTATCAGCGGCCTCGCCCTATTTCCAACGAGAAAGAAATTCCCTTTGCTAAGAAAGAGAGCGTGTACCGTTCAACCAACACTTATCCTTCACATAGTTTCAGCAGCGTCAACACACAATATCTGAACGGTGTGGCCTTCGCCTTCAGCGGCTTTACGCCCATGCAATACGTTCCTGCCACGGGTAAGATTAGCTATGCCCGTACTGTGAAAGTCTGCATCGAGACCACCATGAGCCGCGATGACCACAGCCGCAAGCTCTGGCTAACGCCCGAGAACGAGGCCTCCATCAAGCGCTTAGCCCAGAATGAAAACGTGTTAAGCACTTACCACAGGCGTGGTCGTACCATTGGAGGCTATGACATGCTAGTCATCACCTCCGAAGAATGGGCTCCCCGCTTCGGCGAATACCTCAACCTTTATAACGACAAGGGCATCCGCACACGCATTGTCTCTTTGGAAGAGATTTATGCCACAATGGAAGGCCGGGATGTGCAAGAACAAATCCGCAACTATATCATCCAAGAATACGAGGAAAACGGCATTTCCATAGTGAACCTCGGCGGCGATGTCAGCATCGTGCCCTTCCGCTTTTTATGGTGCTTTGCCCAAGAAGGCGACGAGGACCAACTGCCCTCCGACATGTACTATGCCTGCCTCGACGGCACCCTTAACGATGACAACGACGACCGTTGGGGCGAAGTCGGCGAGGATGACCTGCTGCCCGAACTGAGCATCGGCCGTCTGCCTTTCAACAACGAGGCCCAGTTTGAGACCATCATGCACAAGACCTTCAGCTACTTGCAAACACCCGTCTTAGGTGAGTTCACTTCACCCGTCCTTGGTGCCGAACATCTGGGCGACGGCTACTATGGCAGCACCGACATGGAACGCCTCATCGGTACGAACACCGATTATGACTACACCACCATAGGCTATCCTGAAGACTATAACTTCAAACGCTATTATGCCACACCCCACCTCAACTGGAGCGGTGGTGACTTTAAGCGCGTCTTCGGCGATGGAGGACAATATGTGCACCATGTGGGACACGCCAACACTGACGTTGTGGCCGGTTGGGATGCCTCTTCGATGCACAACAATTACTTTGCTGGCAACGACGGTATCCATCACAACTATATGCTCTTCCACTCCCATGGTTGCATCTGCGGCAACTTCCCTGCGAGTTGCATCCTTGAGAAAATGATTACGATTGAAACTGGATTCGTGGTTACCACGGGTAACTCACGCTATGGCTGGTATGTGCCGTGGGGCGATGGTATGGCAGCCCATATCCACCGTGAGTTCGTGGATGCCTATTGCAACGATCATATTGCCACCGTTGGCATGGCCATACGCGAGGCCAAAATCGCCACTGCGCCTTGGGTAGTCATTCCTTTTGATGAAGGAGAACTGGAGAACGGCTGCCTGCGTTGGAACGTCTACTGCCTTAACGTCTTGGGTGATGCTGCCTTGTATCCTTGGTTTGAAGAGCCTTTCACACCCAATGTTTTATACGAACAAGGCATCGCAGTTGGTGCCACCACTACTTCCGTCCACGTCAGCCGTTTCGACCAGCCACTCGAAAACTTCCGTGTCAGTCTGTTCGATGGCGAGACCCTTCTCGGCTATGGCATCACCGATGCCAACGGCAACGCCGAACTGACCTTTGATCCCGCCCTTGAAACGGTTGGGGAAATGCAACTCATTGTCACCGGACAAAGTGCCTGGCCGCAGACCTTCGAAGTGACCGGATTTGATGGAAGCATTCCATTCGTTTACGGCGACATCATTAGCTTTGAAGGAGAACCTCAAAGTGGCGCGCAGGGACTTTGGGTGGACGGTAACCTATACAACAAAGGCAATGCAACAGCATACAATGTCCACGCCGCTGTGACTTCCGACTGTGAATACATCAACGCGCTCGAAGGCAACTTCACCATCGATGAGTTTGCACCGAACAGCACCATGCAAGACCACCGTTTAGGCGCGATTGACATTGCCGACAACATCCCTGACCAGACCATCTTCACCTTGAACTTCACCACATACGTTGACAATGTCACACATACCACACAGAAGTCTTTCCTCGCCTTGGCACCCAACCTGCAATTCATCGGATTTGAGTTAGTAGAAGCTCAAGGCGACGGCAACGGCTATCTCGACCCAGGTGAACAGGGCATCTTACGCATCACTGGAAAGAACGCAGGACATGCTATGGCACCAAACGCCTACATGACTGTTGATTACGCGGGCCAAGGTGTCCACTTCGATGAGACCACCTACCAGATTGGCAACATCGACAGAGATGGCAATTTCAGCATTGACGTCAATATGGACACCGACTACGACATCATCAGCGGTACCACTTTCCATGTCGACCTCGGTCTCCACACAGGTGCCTATACCACCGATTACAACTATTCCTTTGGCGTTGGTGTGGCCATAGAGACCTTTGAGAGCGCCGACTTCAACTTCGTGGAATGGGAGCACGCCGGTGACCGCCATTGGTTCATCACCGAAGAGGAAGCCCATAATGGCACCTTCAGCGCACGTTCAGGCGATATTGCCGACAACGAGACTTCATACCTGATCGCCTATGCCGAGGTCCTCACCGATAGCGAAATCAGCTTCTGGTTCAAGACCTCGACCGAATTCCACAAGGACATTTTCGCTTTCTTCATCGACGGCAAGAAAAAAGACTGGTGGTCGGGCGAAAACGACTGGACCTATGTGAGTTTCGAGTTTGAAGCGGGTAGCCATGTGTTCGAATGGATTTACGACAAGAACTTAAGTGGACAAGCTGGCAACGACTGCGTATGGATTGACGACATCACCTTCCCCCGAGCCTGCATCATCACCGATGTAGAAGAGGGAGTGGAGCCAAAGGCCAACGCCATCTATCCTAACCCGACCAGCGGTAGCTTCAACATCGAACTGGCTGAAGAAAGCAATATCAGCATTTTCAATGCCATGGGGCAGCAAATCCTCAGCCTCAACGAGGCGAACGGATTGCAGCAACTCCGTTTGGATGCTGCGGGCGTTTATTTCATCCACATCAGCAATGGGAATGGTGTTGAGGTGAAGAAGGTCGTTGTGGAGTAACTCCCTTGTGACACAATATAAAACAGCCCGCTTGAAGGTATTTCAGACTGGCAGATTTTTATTATTCTATCATTTGGAAGGTAACTCCAATATCCCAGCCTTCTTTGGTTCTTGTTGCATAATACCCAGATTCCCAAGAACTACCTTTTGTTGAACTCATCGAAAACACAAAAGTGTCATCCAAATGATCCGCCTTAAATAATGGCGTAATCCTATAACCATTCAAATCATCGGAATAATAATGCGGTTCGCTTTCGTATTCTTCCGAAGTAAGGAAAATGATACGCTCACGGGTAGGCTGAACGGCAAGAAGATTGGGGTCGTCGGTAACAATCATCAGGGTCGGAGTTGTATCAGTGGCATAACTTGGCGGCGTGACTTCATCCAAAGGAATCAATTCGTAGGCACCACCCCATGTAAAAGACAATCTTTTATCATCGTTGAGAACCACCTCAAAAACGATGGTCTTGTCGGTACGCGGCAAGGAAAACCTTGGATTCAAATCCAGATTGTCGGGAATACCATCTCCATCGGTGTCTGGATTGTTGGGGTCGGTATGGAACTTTGCTTCAGCAATGTCCGTCAAGCCATCATCATCCGAATCGCGACGCAGAGTTTGCAAGTCAAAGGTGAGCAACAGCCCATCTTCAGCCAACTTGAGATGTTCCATGCCCCATGGACCAATGGTGCGACCTTGTATGAACAGGCTAGCCTCTATTTGCAAGTCGCCATTCTCGTTAATCAAAGGTGAATTTGAATACCACTTGACAAACAGTGGCTTTTTCTGGACAAGACCTGTGTAATAATACTCCCAAGATGAGCCTAAATCCGTAGAATAAGCCACCCAAAGACCAGGCGACGGGCTTCCATAAAGAGTTTCCTCATATACAAAAGCCTCTATCTGGCCTTTCTTCTCATGCTTCAAAATACAGTGTTTGTCGATTTTTCCCACACTTTGACTCGGGAAATCTAGTTCTTCTCCACTCATAATATATTTCATTTCCATATTAAAGACCGAATCCTGATAGGGAGTTAACCATAGCGAGTCATTATAAGGCGTATAATCCACAATGCGTACGAAATCGAAGAAATCGTTCTTATAGTGTTTTATTTGGTCTTCGGTCATTGGCTCGAAGTGCTTGTACTTAAAGTTCTTATTGTATTCATCTTCTTCACGACTTTGGTATTTGTAATCCTGCGCGAATGAAAACGCCGGAACCATAAGAGCCAGTACTAATAGGGTAATATACTGTTTCATTGCATTGAGATTTTATCGGCACAAAAATAGAATAATTTTCGTTGAAACGGCATTTTTTATGGTTTTATTTCGAGAATTTGTCAGAATCTGTTTAAAAATGGATAAAAAAGAATTGTATGGACGGCCAAAAATAGTTATATAAATAATTGATAATCAGTAGGTTAATTGGATATTTATTCGTATCTTTGTGGTTTCCAATCATTTAGATATGAATAGAGGATAC
>JAFRRE010000112.1 GCA_017428285.1 Bacteroidales bacterium
CGGCGTGAACAACAACGACCTGACCGACGAGGTCGAAAGCGTCAGCAACGCCACCAGCACCACCAACTGCCTGGCTCCCGTCGCCAAGGTCTTGAACGACCGTTTCGGCATCGAACAAGGTTACATCACCACCATCCACAGCTACACCAACGACCAAGTCATCCTCGACGGTCCGCACAGCGACCTGCGCCGCGCCCGTAGCGCCGCCATGTCACAGATCCCGACCACCACTGGCGCCGCCAAAGCTGTGGGTATCGTCATCCCCGAACTGAATGGCAAACTCGACGGCATCGCCGTCCGCGTTCCTACGCCCACCGGTTCACTCGTCGACCTCGTCTGCACACTGAAGACCGAAGCCACGAAGGAAGAGATCAACGCCGCCATGAAGGAAGCCGCTGAAGGCCCCATGAAGGGTGTGCTTGAGTACACTGAGGACCCGATTGTGAGCTGCGACGTCATCCACAACCCGCACAGCAGCATCTTCGATGCCCAAAGCACCATGGTGATGGGCAAGATGGTCAAGATCATGTCGTGGTACGACAACGAATGGGGTTATTCCAACAGAATGGTCGACCTCATTGAGATGATGAAATATTGATTGGGATTGGCCTTCAGCCAAGATTTCTGTAGAGACGTAGCGCGCTACGTCTCTACATTTTTTTTATCTGACAATGGTGATTGATCCTTGCAGATGCATTGTCTCCTCCCCTGCCTCACCCATGTAGGAGATGTCGCAAACATAAAAATACGTGCCAGACGGACAATCCATCTTGGTCTGCTTGCTCTTACCATCCCATTGGATGAGCGGATCATCGGTATCGCACAAGATGTTGCCCCAACGGTTGAAGATGACCGTCTTTGCACTAATAATCAAATCGGCACCGGTCACTTTGGGTTCAAAAATGTCATTGTAGCCGTCACCATTGGGCGTAAAGACATTGGGTAAGGTGTAAGAAAACGCTTCCGTAGGCTCTTCGTGTCCGATACGCACCGTCTTAATGGCGGAATAGTTGACCAATGGCCTAACAATACCATCCATTGTGTAATGTCCAAAGGTGCGAACATAATAGCGATAAGTCTCATCGCTTTCCACATCGGTGTCGGTATAGGTCATGTCCGTCACTGAAGCAATCCTCACGAAATGGTTGTCCATTTCCTTGAAGACCTGGGTGCTGTCGACAATCCAAGGCACAGCTTCAGTCCAGGTAAGCATAGCCTCATCGTTGGTTCCGCTCACCGAGAGCATAACGGCTGATGCCATAGCACTTGTCCCCATCAACTGCTGGTTGGCATCGCACATCTGTACCTTATATAATATGGTAGACACCTCCACCAAATCAACATTTGCGTCAAGAAAAGTCGTGTCGGCACCTTCGTAGACTACAGTTGCCTCTCCATCAAGAATGCGGGTCAAGGCATAGCTAAAGGGCGCAACAAATTGGTCATCAACATCTTTAGGTTGAGTCCAACCAGTGACAACATGGCCTGAGATGAGGTCGATGCTGTCGTTGGAGACATGCGTCATCAGTGGACTATCATTTTTCAACGTCACGCAAGCCGCATCACTGACTATGCCCAAGGCACCATCAGGGAATTGTGCCAAAATACGGTATTCATATTCGACACCTTGGGAAAGGTCGTGTTCAACAAAAGAGGTGGAGTGGACATCATTCAAGGTGGCGACAAGCTGGTAACCATTTCTAATGCCTGTCTCGCATTCATCAGGCACATAGCCATCACAGCCCGCCTTGCGATAGACCAGAAGTGCAGATGCATTGGGACAAGGGTAGGCCATCCAACTAAGCGCCACATCATGACCACGGACCTCTGCGACAAAGTTCTGTACCTTAGGAGCCATCACGTTGATGGTCACCGTCTTGACATTGGTCAAGCTGACGGGGGTGTCATCATCCTTGGCATGAATCACCAACTGATATGGTGTATTGCGGATATGGGCATAGTTAGTGTTCCAAAGAAATTCTATCTGAGGCTGTAGTCCGAAAGCTGTCGGAGGATTGAGTAAAGCAGGGCTTACCGCCACTTCCAAAGGCGCACCAGAAGCAGATAGACTGACATTGTCGCCATCAGGGTCTGAAGCCGAGATGATGAAGTCCAACTGCTGGCCAGCCACAAGACAATACTGATCATCGCACTGGATTTCAGGCAGATTGTTGCTGCAATTCGAAATCAGGATCTGCATATCGCGGACGACAGAGCCAATCTTCACACCATGACGCCACTCTTCCACCATGAAAGCCACATTGTATTCGCCTTGCATAACAGGATTTTCCCAGCGCAATTCACCTGTGAGCGGGTCAATGTCAAAAGATTGCGAGGCTTGAGGGAACGTGTAGCCTGCGATTTCAATGCCATCTTGCCCTTTGCAGGTAACGAGTTTATAGCTCAAACTGTCGCCATCGGGGTCGTAGGCTGAAGGATTATGCAGGTAAAGCTTGCCCACGCAGCCCTTGTCGACAGGCGCATTGAGCAGCTGCACCGAGTTGTTGTAGCCCAAAAACGGATTAATGACCAACTCCGTCTCGATATGCATAGGCACCATCACCGAATTAGGCACGTTGACGACACCGAAATTACGGTTGGCATCCTCCATGCTGATAGTATAAGTACCTGAAGTTGAATAGTTATGAATTTGCTTGTATACATTGAGCGTATAATCTTCGCCTAAGTTTTGCAGCACCACGCGGGGAATAAATTCCTCGGAGCCGTCGCCCCATTGAACGAGCAAGGAATCTCGCTGAAGACCTGCAGGGCTGGGAGTATAGGTGTAGCAAGTCAGCGTAAACTCGTAGGCATTACCGCCGAGCCATGTATAGGTGATTTCGGCCGCACGCTGGTGGGTCGCCTTCACGGTGAAGGCGAAACAAAAAAGAAATCCCAATATGAGCAACAGTTTACGCTTCATTGTGCTATCATTTGAGAATGCAAATGTAGTGTTTTTTTCTAAAAGCGGCCCTTCGAGAGGCTCAGGGACCGCAAAAAAAGCACCCACCCTTAGCTTAGGTGGATGCTTTTCATTCTAGGACAAGCCAAAGATTACTTATTCTTCAGCAAATCACGGATTTCGGTGAGGAGTTCCTCTTGGCTTGGGCCTTTGGGAGCTTCAGGTGCAGGTTCTTCCTTCTTCTTAGCCTTGTTGATAGCCTTAACCATCAAGAAGATGCACAATGCAATGATCAGAAAATCAATGATATTCTGAACAAATTGACCCCAAGCGAACACTGAGACACCCGCTGCTTGAGCCTCGGCCAGCGTCGCGTAAGTCTCGTTGTTGGTAAGATTGACGAAGAGGTCGGTGAAACTCACGCCACCGGTCGCCTTGCCAATCAACGGCATGATGATGTCGTTCACCAACGAGGTGACGATTTTGCCGAACGCGCCGCCGATGATGACACCGACAGCCATGTCCATCACGTTGCCTTTAACGGCAAACTCCTTGAATTCTTTGAAAAATCCCATAGCGATGATGTTTAATTGTTGATTGTTTAATTAACTACGTTGAATCTTCGATTTGTTGAATTGTTTATCACTGCAAAATTAGGGATTATTTGAATTGACGCAAGAAAAAAGAAGAAAAAAATCAGAACTCCGAGGTAAAATGAAACTCGATGTCAGGATATTTCTCCATCGCCATCTGCAAGGCATAGGGCGACTCGGCCAAGAAGACATCCCTGCCCTCTTTGTCCTCAGCCAGATTCAAAGCTTTGCGCATCTTGAAGTCGGCGAGCTGGGCCTCGTTCGTGCTGGTAATCCACGCGGTCTTGTAAAGCGAGATGGGCTCGTAGCGGCAAGAGGCGTTATATTCATGCAGCAAGCGGTATTGGATGACCTCAAACTGCAATTCACCCACCGTACCAATAATCTTACGGCCTGTCATCTTGCCCGTAAAGAGCTGTGCCACACCTTCATCCGTGAGCTGCTCCAAGCCCTTGGCCAGCTGCTTCGACTTCATCGGGTCGGCGTTCTCGACATAGCGGAACTGCTCAGGCGAGAAGCTAGGGATACCTTTATAGTTGAGGATTTCGCCCTCGGTCAAAGTGTCACCAATCTTGAAGTTGCCGGCATCGTAAAGGCCCACGATGTCACCAGGATAGGCTTCATCGAGAACCGACTTTTTCTGCGCCATGAAAGCTGTAGGATTGGAGAACTTCAACTCACGACGTTGGCGCACATGGAAATAGTTCTTGTTGCGCTCGAAACGGCCCGATACTACACGCACAAAAGCGATACGGTCGCGGTGGTTGGGATCCATGTTGGCGTGAATCTTGAAGACAAAGCCAGTAAACTTCTCTTCCGTCGGCTCGATGCGGCGTTCCACCGTATCACGGCCAATAGGCGTAGGGGCAATCTCGATGAAACAATCCAACAATTCCTTTACACCAAAATTGTTCAAGGCCGAGCCGAAAAACACAGGGCAGATGTCGCCGTTCAGATAGGCTTCTCGCGTAAACTCATTGTAAACACCTTGCACCAGTTCGGTCTCGTTGCGCAAAGTCTCGGCATCCTCGCCAATCATCTTATCCAGATCAGGATTGTTGAGGTCATCGAAAGCGATGCCTTCGGTGATGTGCTGCTTGTCCGAGTTGAAAAGATAGAGGCTCTTGTCATAGATGCTATACACACCCTTGAACTTCGGGCCACTATTGATAGGCCAGCTCAACGGTGTGAGTCGTATGTTCAGTTTCTGCTCGATTTCATCCAACAGCTCGAAAGGATCCATACCAGGACGGTCCATCTTATTGATGAACACAATGATGGGGGTATTCCTCATACGGCACACCTCGACCAGTTTCTCCGTCTGCGACTCAACACCTTTAGCCGAATCAATGACCACGATGACACTGTCAACGGCAGTCAATGTGCGAAAAGTGTCTTCGGCGAAATCTTTGTGGCCAGGGGTATCCAAGATATTGATTTTGATATCCTTATAATCAAAGCCCATCACTGAGGTAGCCACAGAGATACCACGCTGCCGCTCGATTTCCATCCAGTCGGAAGTGGCGGTCTTGCGGATCTTGTTCGACTTCACGGCACCGGCCACCTGGATGGCACCGCCGTAGAGCAGCAGTTTCTCGGTCAATGTGGTCTTACCCGCATCGGGGTGGCTGACGATGGCGAAAGTGCGTCGCCTGTTGATTTCATCAATAAATGACATAACGCTCTCGTTTTCAACAATCTGATTATAAAACAAAAGCGCAGGTCTTTTGGACTTGCGCTCTTGCGGTCCGGACGAGACTCGAACTCGCGACCTCCTGCGTGACAGGCAGGCATTCTAACCAAGCTGAACTACCGGACCAGCCTGAAAAAGAACTCTATTGCTTTGCTTTGCGGGTGCAAAAATACAACCTTTTCCGAAACTGGCAATGATTTTTTGCGATTTTTTTGAATTATTTTCCAATAAAAACTACACTCAATTGATTTTCAACACAATACAAATCATGCTTATTTCAAAACATATCCGACTTCCATTGCTCCTTCCCCTATATTATAATAAGGTATGTCCAAATCCTGCGCCTGAGCAATCCATTTTTCGGCGAGATAACGTGGTACCGAGCCATCGATAAGGAGCATCTTTGCCTCATAAGCATTCACAGCCGATTGAACATCTGGTTTTTGCTTCCCCCTAACCAGAAGATAATCCACAGGAAGACGGAAGGAAAGGCTGTCACTAATCCGTTGGTCTTCCCAAATGGCCAACAACTTTCCATCAAAAGAAACCAGGTTCGACTTTTTGCAAAGATACTCGTTCGCATAATCCTCCGCCAGACCAATCACTTGCGGATGATGCGACAAATGCCGCTTACTCCATGCGCCTTTCAAGCTATAGTCAACGGTGGATTCATCGGCCATCAATGCCGAGTCAGCCAAAAGGACATGCTCACCCCCTCTAATGTAATCAATAGCCGTATGATTACGCAAACTGATAATAGTCATACATTGTTGATGGTCAGAATCATACATCCTGATTGTTACCAAAGTCATCACCAACAGCAGCGATGCCAACATGGCGATGAACAAACGTCGTTTGCGCAACACAAAAGTCAACATCAGCAACAGCAAGGCCACAAGTAATACAGCAAACTCAAAATCGTTGATGTACAGGCCTCTAATGATAGAATAAGGTATGCTCTCAATCTTAGCCACCACCCAATTCATCACATACACTGCACCCCAAACCAAATAACCGACTAGCGTGTTGAGATAGGGAATCCACGACACCAACAACAAGACCATCCCGCTGATAACAACAACGAATGAAATCGGTGTCATGAACAAGTTGCTGAGCCAAAAGTAGGTGGTGAATTGTTGGAAATAGAACAAGGTAAAAGGCACTGTCGCGATTTGTGCCGACAAGGCAACTGCCGTAATTTGCCAGGCCTTATCGAGCAGCTTATTCTTGACATACAATAAGTTATAAATCGGTCTTTGTAGCACCACGATACCCATGACGGCGGCATACGACAACAAGAAACCTATTTCGAACAGATTATTCGGGTTGATGCAGAGCAAAATGAAAGCCGAGGCCGCTATAGAATTGACGATGAATCCCTTACGACGAATTATCTCCCCAATGATGACAAAGCTGATCATCAGCGAGGCGCGCAAAATGGAAGGCGAGAGTCCAGCAATGAGGGCATAAAACCATATCAAAGTCAACAAGAGCACATGCTTTAGGGTCTTTTGCCATTTCTTGCGGTTGAGGAAGCCCAAGAGGAAGGACGCCAAAAGGTAGATGATGCCCACATGCATACCAGACACACACAAGATGTGCATAGATCCTGCCGCCACATAGTCCTTGCGCACCTCATCGGCGAGGTTGTCATCGTAGCCCAACAAAATGGCCGCCGCAACGCCGAATTCATCATCGTTCAACCCGCTACGCTGCAACGAAGCCAACAAAATTTCGCGGAAACGATAAGAAAAGGCATAAATCGGGTTAGCATCATTGGCCTGCAAATCGATCCAGTCCTCATCTTTCAAATAGACCTGTCCCGTGATACCTTTCCGCTCAAGGTAGGCCCGATAGTCGAATTCTTCGGGATTCAATGGAGGCGTCACCTCACGAATGGGAGCAGGAATGGCTATCAAGTCGCCGTAATGCAAGGCAAAAGCCGAGTCTGACTTGGGAAAATAAGCCATCACCTTACCCGAGATAGGATGCGAAGGTAGGCTGTCGCCAAACTGATACTCAAGCTCCAACACCGTGCGGATAGAATTTGGACGCTCTGTAGGATAATCGTAAACGCGTGCCACATAGTAACTTGCATCCGCTTGAAAATTACGATAATAGCTTTTCTGAGCCTCTGCCCCATGTACCCGTACCAGCGAATAACCCGTCATAAACAGATAACATGCCATAACAGCGCCAAAAAACCAACTGTTCCGTTGATGTTTCAGCAAAAACGCCGTCAACACTGCCATGACAAGAAGCGCCATTGACGCAGCAATCAAAAAAGTGGGCGACAGCCGAAGGCCGACAACAAAAACGCTGACCCAAATGCCCAAGGCAAAAGGTATCAGCATCCTGACAAAGGGGTATTTGCTCCAGTCGGTCATTAGGTCATTTTATGCTCATTTGTATTAGCCGCTATGGTTTTCGTGCAGTCAGTGACTCATAAATATTCTCGGCCGCCTTTTCGGAAGCCCCAGCATTACCCAAACGATCCCTCAGTTCATCGTAATCCTCCAGCAGTTGACGTTGACGCTTACTGTTGTGCAGCAACTGATCCAATTCCTTGACAAGACTGTCTTCAGTCAAGTCGCCTTGAATCAGCTCTTTGACTACTTCCCTATTCATCACCAAGTTGACCAAAGAAATGAATTTCACCTTAATCATCCACTTGGCGAGGCGATAGGAGAAATCCGTCGCCTTGTAGCACACCACCTCCGGCACGGTGAACAAAGCTGTCTCCAACGTTGCCGTGCCAGAAGTGACCAAAGCTGCGCTGGAATTTTGGAGCAATTCATAGGTTTGATTCTCAACCAAAAACACATCTGCATTGCCTATGATGCCCTTATACAAGGACTTGTCCAACGATGACACCCCTGCAATGACAAACTGATACTTCGGAAAATGAGGCACCACTTTCAGCATCACGGGCAGCATTCTCTTCACCTCCTGCTTGCGGCTACCAGGTAGCATGGCAATAATCTCGCGCGACTCGCCCAAACTGTTGCGGCGCAAGAAGATTGAACGGTTGGCCGAACCAAACTTCGCCAACTCATCCAACAACGGATTGCCTACATAGGTTACGTTCACGCCGTAACGTTTATAGAACTCCTCCTCAAAAGGCAAGATAACCAGCATCTTGTCCACCGACCGCTTGATTTTCTTCACGCGACGGCGTTTCCATGCCCAAATCTGAGGCGAGATGTAGTAGAACACCTTAAAACCCTTTTCGTGGGCGAAATCGGCAATGCGCAAGTTAAAGCCAGGGTAATCCACTAAAATTACTACATCAGGATGATACTCAACAATATCCTTCTTACACAGGGAGATATTGCCCATTACCTTCCGCAGGTTGACCGCCACTTCCACAAAGCCCATATAAGCCATCAAACGGTAATGCTTCACCAAGTCAACACCTTGGGCTTTCATCAAGTCGCCACCAAAACCGCGAAACTCCGCTTTTTTGTCCTTCTTCTTGATTTCAGCGACAAGATTGGAAGCGTGCAAATCGCCCGAAGCCTCACCTGCTATGATATAATACCTCATGGGTTTACAACTGATTTAACAAGGAAGAAGACCAACAGCATTCCAACGATTGTGACAGCCAACACACCTCTTCCCATCTTGTCGAGATTCCATTTCACCAGCATCATCCTGAATAGGACGACACCAGGAATAAAGGCCAAGAGATAAGGAGCACGCTTGGCGAAAACTCCCAACGATTCCCAATTGATGAGGCTCAACAATAGGAAAAACAAGCCGAAACTGGCTGCCCCTATCAATAATCCAAGCCAAAAACTATCTTTGATTTTCATTGTTATATGCTTAATGTTTCAAATTCTTTCATCGGTCCAATCTGTGAATGGGCCGTCCAGTCGAAGCAGGTCGGAACCACCGCGATGAAGTTGTTTTGCAAGGCCCAAAGGTCGGTGTCTTCCGTGATGTCTTCACTCTCAAAGGTGCCTTCCAAGTCGTAAAACTGCTGCCCGTTCTCATCGTATTGTTCCTTGAAATACTCAACCCAGCGGCAAGCTGCCTGACGGCACACCTTGATGCCTTTCATAGGTTCTTCACAGCGTTTTGGAAAGTTCACATTCAAGCAGACGCCTTTGGGCAAACCTTCATTCAGTACCTTTTTTGTGATATCAAGGATAGCTGTGTCGAGGTGGTCGAAGTCGGCATCGGGATTGAGGCTGAAGAGGCTGTAGCCAATGGCGTTCAAGCCATTCATGCAGGCCTCGATGACCGCCCCGATGGTTCCTGAATAGACTACCGTTGTGGCGGCATTCATCCCATGGTTGATGCCAGAGACCACCAAATCAGGACATTGTGGCATCAATTTCTGGTAACCGAGTTTCACGCAATCGACGGGTGTCCCGTTGCAACGATACTCCTTAAAGCTTTCCTCCTCATGAACGAGACGGACATAAATCCTTTCGCGGATGGTGCAGGAATGGCTTTTGGCCGACATCACCTCATCTGTGGAAACCAAGGTCACATCGCCAAGGGTACGCATCAGCGTGACCAGCTTGCGCAGGCCTTTGGCAGCGTAGCCATCGTCATTGGTAATCAGTATTTGCGGGCGCTTTTCAGTCATTACAATTCTAATAATTTGCAAAAGTAGAAAAAAACAAAGAACAAAACAATGAAATAAAGTTTTCACCCCTAGACTGCTTCTTCCGTCTTCACGGAATGAGGCCTCGCAGTGACGCAAAGCGAGTCAAAATCCTTTCAAACATTGATAGAGTTTTCGGGTCGGCAGGCCCATCACGTTGTAGAACGATCCTTCCAGTCCGCTGATGCCTACATAGCCAATCCACTCCTGAATGCCGTAAGCACCCGCCTTGTCAAAAGGCTTGCAATGCTCGATGTAATAGTCGATTTCATCCTGTTCCAAATCCGCAAAAGTCACATTGGAGCGCACCGCAAACGACTCCGTTTTTTCCGCAGAGCGCACCGTAACGCCCGTCACCACATGGTGCGTCTTGCCCGAAAGCAACTGCAACATATGGACAGCCTCTTCCCTATCCTTCGGCTTGCCCAGAATCTCGCCTTCGCAAATGACAACAGTATCAGAAGTGATCAACAGATAATCTGCTGGAAGCTCATCATCATTAAAAGCCAGTGACTTTTGCAGACTGAGGTATTTGGGAACCTCATCCAAAGGCAAGTCTGTTGGATAGTTTTCAGGCGTTTCCTTGGTCAGAATCTCAAAGTCCACGCCCATGCCGCGCAGCAGTTCTTGCCGGCGGGGAGATTTGGACGCGAGGATGATATGGTATTTGTTTAATTTGGAGAGCATGTTAATATAAGGTGTTTAACGTGATTAAATAAGATCCTTGAACTTCAGCCACAAAGCAAAGAACTGGTCATATACCGAATACACATTCTTGTCCTCAGTAATAAAATCCTTATCCAGCAGTCCCTTCAATGCAGAGCTTACGCTACTGGCCGAATTGAGTTTGTTCCTTTTGATAAAAGCCCCACTAGTGACCTCCTTAGCTTTTCCTTCCCTTGCAATAGCAAGAAACAGAGAACGTTGTTTCTCAGGCATTTGATAAAACAAAGATTCATACGTGTCGGAAGAGAGCCTGATGATGAACTCGACGGCCTCGTCTACCATCGAAACATCACAGGTTGCGCCCGTGTCAGTTCTAGAGAAAAGCACATTCATCACACGATGCATATAACTTGTCACCGCCTCGAAACGCTCATACAGCAATGCCACGACCGCCTTGTCAAGGTGTTTTCCCGCCTTTTCAAACTTATTCACACAGAAATCCGTGTAAACAACCAAATCCAGGGGCTGAAGGTTGATGATGGTAACTGCCTGATAGAAAGGACGTGAAGGAGAGGTGAACATCCCATTCATCATGTGGCGTTGTGAGCCTGAAAAAATGAAATGGGCATTGGTGCAACGCTGGACATACGTCCTGATGGTCGCCTCGATGGTTTCATCACCATATCGGGTAATCTGTTGAAATTCATCAATGGCCACCAAACAGGGTTTATCAGCTTTTCCCAAATAGGCGAAAATCTCATCCAATGTAACCGTCGGGTTTTTAATCGAACCTAGACCCACTCCCCAAACAGGCAATCCACTAATGTCAAACGAGATTTCACTGCGTAGCGATGCCACCATGTTCACAAACTTCTCCCAAGCCTTCCTGCCTTTGGGGCGAAGCTCGTCGACCAATGCCTTACCCAGCATGTTCACAAAATCGCCCAGATTCTTAGTGGCATAGATGTCAACCACAAAGCAATGGTAGTTCTTTTGGATTCCAGGGTCATCAAACACATGCCAGATCAGGTCTGTCTTTCCTATTCGTCGGGGAGAAATCAACGCGATATTGTTCTCGTTGACAAGGAGTTCACGCAAAATCTCAGTCTCCTGGGCCCGGTCGCAAAAATACTCGGCACCAGCATAGCCATTGGTAACAAAAGGATTCTTCATGGATTTGATTTGTTATTTGCCCGCAAAAATACAAAAAATTTGATTACTATAAAATGATTACCATAAAATAGTAATCATAAAATGGGGACATGAATGGATTTTGCAAAAACTACCAATAAAAAAAACGAATAGCGGAGATTTTCAGCCTCCGCTATTCGCAAATCTGGAAAGAGCTGCTCAATTACAGCAGCTTCTTCTTCAAGGTCTCGATCATGTCGACCGTCATCTTGTCGAGGTCGTACTTCGGGTTCCAGCCCCACTCCTTGCGAGCGCAGCTGTCATCCATCTTGTTCGGCCAGCTGTCGGCAATGGCCTGACGAATCGGGTCGAACATGTACTCCATCTCGAAGTTAGGATAGTACTTCTTGATGGCGTTGTAGATGATTTCCGGGTCGAAGCTCATGGCCGTCACGTTGAACGAGTTGCGGTGCACCAGCTTGGTCGGGTCGGCCTCCATGATGTCGACCATGGCATCCAAAGCGTCGGGCATGTACATCATGTCCATGAAGGTGCCCTTGCTGATGGGGCAGATGAACTTCTCGCCCTTCACGGCGGCATAGTAAATTTCAACGGCATAGTCGGTAGTGCCACCGCCAGGCAGCGTCAGGTTGGAAATCAAGCCGGGGAAACGGACGCTACGGGTATCCACACCGAAGCGGGTGAAGTAATAGTCGCTCAGCAGTTCACCCGTGACCTTGGTCACACCGTAGATGGTGTTCGGACGTTGGATGGTGTCCTGAGGCGTGTTGTCATGCGGCGTGCTGGCACCAAAAGCACCGATGGATGAAGGCGTGAAGATGGCGCAATTGAAGATACGGGCCGTTTCAAGGCAGTTCACCAACGAGCCGATGCCGACGTTCCAACCCAACATGGGGTTCTTTTCGGCCGTGGCCGAAAGGATGGCGGCGAGGTTATAGATGGTGTCGATGTTGTAGCGTTTCACCACTTCAACGATTTGCATGATTTGCGTCGAGTCGATTCTTTCAAAAGGACCGGTCTCGACAATCTCACCAGTCAAAGGGCGAAGATCGCTCGCAACCACGTTTTCGTTTCCGTAGGTGCGGCGAAGCTTCTTCACCAATTCTGTTCCGATCTGTCCGCCGGAACCAACAATCAATATTTTTTTCATAGTTGTTCAGTTATTCAGTTGTCGAGTTGTTCAGTTGTCCAGCGGCTTTCAACTGAACAACTGAACAACTCCAAACTATCAACTCATTTCAAAATTCCCAGTTCTTTACCAATCTTCACGAAGGCGGCGATGCACTTGTCGAGGTGCTCACGCTCGTGGGCGGCGCTCACCTGCACGCGGATACGGGCCTGACCCTTCGGCACCACAGGATAGTAGAATCCCGTGACGAAGATGCCTTCTTCCTGCAACTTGGCGGCGAACTTCTGCGACAGCGGGGCGTCGTAGAGCATCACGGCGCAAATGGCAGATTGTGAAGGCTTGCAGTCGAAGCCAGCCTCGGTCATCTTCTTGATGAAGTAGGCGGTGTTTTCATGCAGCTTGTCCTGCAGGGCATTGGTCTCGCTCATCATCTCGAACATGCGGATGCCAGCGGCCACGAGGCCCGGAGCCATCGAGTTGGAGAACAGGTACGGACGCGAGCGTTGACGCAGCATGTCGATGATTTCCTTGCGGCCCGTGGTGAAACCACC
>JAFRRE010000113.1 GCA_017428285.1 Bacteroidales bacterium
AGCCCAAGATGTTCAGGATGGAAGACACGAGGGAGGTCTTGCCTTTTTTATAGATTCTAGCCATGTGTTGTTGAATTGTTGATTGTTGAATTGTTTAATTGTAGGGACGCATTAATGCGTTCCTACAAGATCATTCATTACGTAAGGATTTCACTGGATTCACCGTAGCCGCCCGCAAACTGCGCAAGGTGACCACCGCTATCGTGACCGCCAAGACGGCCAACAGCGCGAGGGCAAACACCCAAACATGCAACGGCACCTGATAGGCGAAGCCTTCCAAATAGCGCCGCATGATGACGATGCTCACGGGCACGGCGATGACGAAGCACACCAGCACTAGCTGAACGAAGCGCGAGTTGAACATCGCCAAAACCTGCCCCACCGTGGCGCCATGCACACGACGGATGCCGATTTCCTTGCGGCGGTGCTCCGTCTCGAACATCACCAAGCCGAACACACCCATGAGCGAGATGACGATGGCCAAAATCGTGAACAAAGTGACCAACTTCGAGAGGTTTTGCTCCTTTTTGTATTGGTTCTCAATGGATTGTGAGAAAGGTTGAACCTCGAATGACATACCGTCGCCCAAGTCGGGATCGAGGTCATTAAGGGTTTTCCTGACACGCTCCTTTAAGGCGAGAACATCTACACCTGGTTGAGTGCGGATATACAGCCTCATACAAATATGCCACGGGTCTTTGCCGTAAACATAGAAGGCAAAAGGTTTAATGCTTTGACGCAACGAGGCAAAGTTGAAGTCCTTGCAGAAACCGGCAATCTCAGCGATCTGGCCGTCATGGCCACCAATCTGGTCTTCAAGAGTGATTCGGTACTGATCTCGAGCCGCTTCATTGAAGATATAAGTACCCGTGGAATGCTCGTCGGCTTCCGTAAAATCGCGCCCTTCCACGATGTCAATACCCATGAAGCGCAAGAAGTTCCACGAAACGGGATAGACATCCCAACCGGCATCCTCGCCCCGTACTTTGCGTCCCCAACTCATGCGGTAATCATTTACGAAAGGCCCATCACCCCATGCGATGTCCTTGATGGCCGCATCGGCCAACAACTGACTCTCGACGGCTTCACGATTGGTGGCAAGGTTCCACGACACCTGCGACTGCAAAAGACATTCTTGGTTGAAGCCCATTTCGTGATTCATCATAAAACGGCGTTGCTCTGAGACAAATATCGCGCAGATAATCAGGACGATGGAAACAGTGAACTGCAAGCCAATCAAACCGATGCGGAAAACCTTGCCTTTTTGCGTGGCACCGAGAGTGCCTTTCAGGGCGAAAGCAGGATTGAACGAAGTCGCAAACAAAGCCGGATAGAGGCTGGCTATCACCGAGATAAGCAATGCCAAACCGACGGTCAATGCAACGATGCCCCAGTTTTGGCCGAAATCGAGAGAAGTGTCAATCATCGAGGCCAAGGTGGATTGCCTGAACAATGTGACAACAGCCACCGCCAAGCCCAAGGCAATGACCACCATCAGCACCGATTCGCCCACCGACGACATTATCAATTGGAAACGGCTGCTGCCCAATATCTTGCGTGTATTGATGCTCCGCAGACGCAACGGCACCATCGCGAAGAAGAAATTGATGTAGTTGATGAATGCGATGACCACCACAAAAATGGCAATGATGAGCAGGGTCATCGTTGTGGTTTTGTTGCCCGCCTTGCCAGGGGCATAATACGAATTGCTGTCGAAGTACATATCGGTCAGCCGAACGGGGTAAAGCCCGAACTTGACATCATCGTCCGTAATCTCAACACCACCATTCACCTCGCTGAAAAACTGCTTGACTACTGGCATTGCCACATCGGTAATCGCCTTGGGATCGGCGCCTTTACGAAGTTTCAGAAAATAGTTGAACGAAAACTCCTTCCAATCGTCGAGGCAAATATCACCCATATCGGTAAGCATTTCGAAAGAGGAAAGGTCGCTGTGCTTCGGCATGTCTTTATAGATGGCCACGATGGATATCCCCTGCCACGCAGATCCATCATAATACTGCATCACATCACCCACTTGGACTCCAAGGCGTTTTGCCGCCGATTCCGAGAGGGCGAAGCCAGTGCCTGTCAAATCGTCCCAGTTGCCAGCCACCAGTTCGAAACCGAACACATCGCGGGCGCCTTTGTTCATGGCAGATATCGTGATGGCCACAGGGGATTGATCCTCGCTTACCCGAACCGCGATAGGATTGCCCGTGATTTTACCACATCCGCCAGCTTCAATATCGGGAGAAGCGCTAATGACATACTCTCCCATTGGACGGTTCATATAAGAGGAATACCCACTTTGATTGGTTTCCTTCTTCGTAAGGACATAAATCCTGTCGCTGTCCTTGAGCGCCTTGTTGTAGGTGAGGTCGTGGTGCACCTGCACGAGGATGATGTAAAGCGCGGCGAAGGCTGCCGTCAAGCCCAAGATGTTCAGGATGGAAGACACGAGGGAGGTCTTGCCTTTTTTATAGATTCGAGCCATAAGTCGTTGAGTTATTATTGAAACGAAAAAGTTTTTTGTATATTTTCTCCGCTTTTTCAAGTCCGAAGAACTTTACCAACTTTTCGAAAAGCGCTTGGTTGATTCTCGTTTTATTGCGGTTTTTCATCACAACTTTTTTTCTTGTTGTTTTCTGTTCCCCAGATTTTATGGATCTTGCCGCCTACTACGGTGCCTACCGCCTTGACATCGCCTGGGTAAGAGATACTACCCGTACCTGCAACGCTGTAGTCCATCGATTCCATTTGGCAACGCACCTCAATGGAGCCCGATCCCGCCACAGTAAGGTTCGCTTTTTTCACCTTACCATCCTTAATAAAGACATCGCCTGAGCCAGCGACACTTGAATGCAGGCGTTCGGCTTGGAGGTACTCACAAACCATCTTCCCCGACCCAGCGATGCTTATATCCATGTAGTCAGCATGGAACTCTTTACTCAACACATTTCCCGAGCCTGCAACATCCACATCAAAATCATGGATGTTTGCTGTTTTCTCGAAAACCACATCGCCCGAACCCGTCAATTTGATTTTCAACTCTTTGGCTTCATACGGCGTAATGAAATTAAAGTCGCCACTGCCCAACAGACTGATTTCCTCCAAGGTCGGAGCGGTGAGCTCGATGAGGAACTTCGTCGGCTTCACGTCGGATTGCTGAAAGGTCTTGACCATCTCGACCCTCAAGCAATCACCTTTCAGATAGATGTCAACCCACTCGAAAAGGTTCTCATCGAGGGTCACACGGCAGGAATAGTTGTCCGCCACTTTGTAGTTTACCGTTGCGGGCAATGTCACGCTGATTTCCTTGAACGCCGCCACATCAATATCACGTGTGACGATGTTGCCGTTGCCTTCGGCGAATGATCCCCGCGAATACACGGTGATGATTTTGTTGCCATTTCCGTCAATAACGGTATCAGCCTTATAGACTTTGTTTGTTTGCGCCTCAACACCCAGCACCGCCATAATAATGAACAGTGCTGTCAAAAACGATTTCTTTGCCATAGTTTTACAGGTTTATAATTTTCTGTTTTCTGCACGGCAACCGCCATGCCAAACTTGTAAATCATTAAAAACCAATAAAATATAAAACAGCGTTTTACAAAAAGCGTAAAGTTTCTTTACAGCGGTGTAAAGAAACTTTACAGTGAGCGTTGTCATGAAGAAGTATTTGGGGGCTTTTCATTCAAAAATCTAGGAAAGGTGTATAAACACCCATTTGAAAAATCTAGGAAAGGTGATTTATGAGACGGAAAATCCGAGATGAATTAGTACCACCGAGAGGCAAAAAATCAAGAAAAATCAGAAAAATGTATTTTTTAATACGAAATATTATAGGAAAAGTGTATTTTTGCATCTATAATTTTAACGGAATAGTGTATGCTAAGAAGAAAGATTCAAACAGAAATCGCTGATTATCTTGATAATGGGTCTGAAAAGATACTGATTCTTGATGGGGCCCGTCAGATTGGGAAGTCCTTTATCATCCGGCACGAAGGACAAAAGCGTTTCAAGAACTATATCGAGATTGACTTGTATGAGGACAAGAAAGGTGACAGCGTGTTTGAAGGCACACGCAACAAGGAGGACTTTTACCTTCGTCTCAGCACTATTGCCGGCAACCGCATGGGCAAAAAAGAGGATACATTGGTTTTTTTGGATGAAATACAGGCCTATCCCGACTTGTTGACCCTTTTAAAGTTTTTGCGACAAGATGACCGCTTCACCTATATTGTTAGCGGTTCACAATTGGGTATCGCCTTGAACGAAACCCTATCAAAGCCTGGGGGGAAAATCAAGGTTGTGAGGATGTTCCAACTTGACTTTGAGGAGTTTCTTTGGGCCAATGGCGTGGGCGAAGAATTCATCGACCATGCACGCAAGTGTTTTTCACAGCGAATCGCCTTGGACGAGCCACTCCACAACCGAATGATGGATCTGTTCAAGAAATATTTGTTGGTTGGAGGACTGCCCGATGCCGTGAACAAGTTCATCGAGACGCATAACATTGTCGAGGTGAGGGCAGCGCAAAAGGAGGTGTTTGAGCTTTACAAGGGCGATGCAAGCCAATATGACAAGGAACGGAAGCTGGTCATCGAGCGGGTGTATGAATTGGTGCCTTCCTATCTTGAGAACAAGAAGAAACGGGTTCATTTCAACCAAATAGAAAACAAGAAACAGGCAAGGGCTTGGCAATATCAGGCTGAATTCGAGTATCTTGTGAAAAGCGGCATCTGTCACGAAGTGAAGGCCATTTCGAATCCGAAGTTCCCGCTTGTGGAATCGGAAAGCAAGAATTTGCTGAAACTATATCTGAACGATGTAGGGCTACTCACCCGACTGCTCTATCAATACAGCATTTCCGCCATCATGGATGATGTGAAAAGCATCAACTTGGGTTCGGTATATGAGTCGGTGGTATGTAGCGAACTTGCCGCACATGGTTTTACTCTTTTCTACTATGACAACAAAAAGAAAGGTGAGGTGGAGTTCCTCGTGAACGATTTCGATTTACTATCGGTGGTTCCCATTGAAGTGAAGTCGGGCAAGGACTATAACGAACATGCCTCATTGGATGCTTTTGTTGCCACCCCCGATTACAACATCAAGCAGGCATTTGTGTTGTCGAACGAGCGAGAGATTGTCCAAAACGAGAAAGTGGCTTACCTCCCGATTTATTACGTTATGTTTTTCGTTCCATCCACACCACCGGCTGAGGTAATTTTGTAGAGACGCGCCATGGCACGTCTCTACAAAATTGGGATGACAAAAATCAAAGTTGCGACAACACCTCTTCCACGATCTTACCGTCGAACAGGTTGATGATGCGGTCGGCGTAGCCGGCGTCGCGCTGCGAGTGGGTCACCATGACGATGGTGGTGCCTTCCTTGTGGAGGTCGGTGAGCAGGTCCATCACCTCCTTGCCGTTCTTCGAGTCGAGGTTACCCGTGGGCTCGTCGGCGAGGATGAGTTTTGGGTTGGCGACGACGGCGCGGGCGATGGCCACCCTTTGCTGCTGACCGCCCGACAGCTGCTGCGGGAAGTGCGAT
>JAFRRE010000114.1 GCA_017428285.1 Bacteroidales bacterium
GCCAAGCATTACAAAACCGGCGAGCCTATGCCCGACAGTCTCATCACCAAGATTGAGAACAGTGCTTTGTTCAACCAAGGCTTCATGACCACCGAACTCATCGCCGCCTCCATCCTCGACATGAAGTTCCACGAAATCACCTCCATCGACGAAATAAAAGCCCTTGACGTGGATGCTTTCGAGAAGCAGCAGATGGACGCCATCGGCCTGATGCCCGAAATTCTGCCCCGTTACCGCTCAACCAACTTCAGCCATATCTTCAATGGGGGCTATAGCGCCGGCTACTATGCCTACACTTGGGCTGAGGTGTTGGACAAAGATGCCTTCAACTACTTCAAAAGTTCGGGCAACCTCTTCAATCCTGAGCTTGCAGCTTCGTTCCGTAAGAACTGCCTGCAAGAATGCGGCAACGATGAAGGCATGGTGCAATACCGCAAGTTCCGTGGCCAAGACCCTGACTATGAGCCTTATCTGAAGGCCCGTGGACTGAAATAATGTTGTAAGGCTATCGTAAGCACGGCAGCCCATGCGAAATCCGCACAGCGGTTGCCACAATGTGACGGCCTTACAAACAAAAAAAATCCCGATGAACGATTGTCCATCGGGATTTTCTATTTCCGCATCAGTTTACATTCAGCCGACCAACTTCTTATTGTTTTCAATCAGCTGCTCAAGCCGCTCGATGTTTTTATTGCTTAAACGGATTTCAGGGAGAAAGCGCTCATAATTGCTGAGTCCATGCATGTCGGAACCCACATAATCATACAAGCCTTCTTTCAGCAAATACTGTGACTTGGCTACCGCATTACTTCCATAAGCACCCGCAAGCGACAATATATTCAATTGGAACTTGAATCTTTTATCTACCCATTTGAAATAATCATCCTTATTGGCATATTCGTATCGCTCTGGATGTGCGATAACCGGTTGATAGTCAGAACACATGATCTCGTAAAGCATTTCGGAAACGCCTTGTTCGCACATCAAATAGGATGTTTCGCACAATACGTGGGTACCCTGCTTGTCCAACGTCAGGAAGCCTTGTTTGAAATGCTCCAAAAATCGGGCATCCATCATATACTCTCCAGCAATATGCAACTCAATGCCACACACCCTGGCGGCTTCTTCCTTGTAAGCTTCAAACTTGGCAGTAATCGTGGTGCGGTTGTTGTCGGGATAGTCTTTCATAAAATGGGGCGTCAGCACCATCTTCTTTATGCCATGCTCCTCAAGTTTCTTCAAAGCATGCAAGGATTTCTCCACTGTGGAAAAGCCATCGTCAACACCAGGAAGAAGGTGACAATGCAGGTCTGTGGCACCCTTGAAAATGTCTTGGGGGAGTTTGTTACGGAAGCCAAACATAGACTATCTATTATTCCTTACCGTCATCATGCATCTTGCTCACATGATTGCTAGAGTGAAGATGGTGATGGTGTTTCTTCTTGAAGATACGTTGATACCACTTCTTCTTCTTATGTTCTTCTTCATCACCATAGCCGTAGCCATATTCGCTGCCATAACCGTAGCCGTAACCGTAGCCGTAACCGTAGCCGTAACCATAACCATAATAGCCATAGCCACGTCTCTTCTTATTTACGCCATTCAGAATTACGCAAATATTAGGATAAGTCTTGTCTTTATAGAATTTATCCACATCGAAGAGCAATCGCTTATCCGCCTTACCTGCCCTCAGCACCATGATTGTAGTATCTGCCACGCGCTTCACAATGTCAGAGTCGGCTACCATACCCACAGGAACGTTATCCAAGAAGATATACTCATAACGTTTGCGTAGTTCAGCCATCATATCCTCCAAACGCGTGCTCATCAGCAACTCAGCAGGATTGGGTGGCACCGGGCCCGAGAAGATGATGTCGAGACCAGGAGTATTGACATCGGAATGAATAATGTCGTCAATCGAATCGGTTTTACCAGACAGATAGTTGGAGACACCCGCTTTGGTAGAAACATCGAACACTTTGAACAAGGTACCCTTACGGATATCCAAGTCAACCAGCACAGTCTTTCTCTTTGCCAAAGCGAAACTGGTGGCCAAATTGGTGGAGATAAATGTCTTTCCTGAAGAAACCATGAACGAGGTGAACATGATAGCATGGGCTCCTTCTTTCCTGTCTTTCATATACTCCAAACTAGATCGGATAAGTCGGAACGACTCGGAAAGTGAATCTCGGCCATTCTCACGCACCCTGATGGCATATCCCTGCATATCCTTCTCAAACGGCACATCTCCAAGGAAGGGAACATTGGAAGCCTTTTGCACGTCCACCCTGTCATGAATTGTCGTATCAAGTAAATTCTTAAGTATCAAAATGACAATCGGAACAGCCAGACCAATAAGAATACCAATTATTGTCGATCTTCGTTCGTCTGGTGCAACTGGCGTGTAATAAGGATGTGCATAGTCAATCACTTTACCTGTAGCTTCCAGTTGGGGACTTGTCATCAGCAGCTCCTCACGCTTGGTTAGCAGCTGCAAATAAAGGCTTTCCTTGATGCCTTGCATACGCTCGACTGAGCCCAATTCCAACTGGGCAACAGGAACACTTTGGATTTGGGAATTGGCAATGTTCCGATCACGATTTGCAGCATCGATACGATCTTCCAAACCTTGCAGATTGATCTCGAGAACTGCGACAATGCTGGCATGGAGATTCACCTGTTCTTCCATTAAATTCTGGGCAACCGGGTTATTGATCGTACCATCAGCCTTATATTTCTCAATTTTGACCAGGTTGTCATTGTATGTGTTGATAAGTGTAGAAGCCTCGGATGATACAGTAACCGCACCAATAGGAATCATCTGGTCTGTATTGTTCTTGGTAAAATTGAGCAGATATCGCACCATATCAGCTTGGGCATCCAACTTTTTCGCTTCTTCCGTCAATGCCGTACTGGCTGCCATATAGGCCTGACCATAGCTCTTCGTATCAATGATATTATGACTACGCTTGAAATCGACAAACACTTTTTCGTTTTCATTGATGTCATTCATCAAATACTCGATACGTTCATTGATAAAATTCTCTGTATAGTCGAGCACACGTTGCTGGTCATCAATGGACTCTTGGTTATACACCTCCATCAAAGTGTTGAGCACATCAGCAGCGCGTAAAGGTGAGGTGTCGCTAACTGAAAGCCTCAGGACTGCATTACCTGCATTTTCCCTTCTCACAGAGATGCGTCCACGATAGATTGAAGCTACCGTCGAAATCGGACGATGGTTGACCGTAATGGCTACATCATAAAAGTCACCATATCGCCATGTAGGCTTCACAACAACCTTGCCAACTGGAGATATTACGGTATCATTCAGGCGCACCGTCATTGCAGGAATATCGCCACCAAAATCATCAAGAACAACATGTTCCTTATCGACCGGCTTCACACTGAAAGAGGCTTTGGCCTGTTCATCCATCTCAGGAAAAACGACTTCAATTGGCGAATCCTTATAGAGATCCCTGTTACGCTTTGAGACTTTTGTCTTATAGGAATATGAAACATTCAGGTTCAATTCGCGCACCATACTTTCCATAATCGACTGAGAGGTCAAAACCATCATCTCATTGTTGATGGTGCTAACAACAGGGCCACCTCCAAGGCTACCCAGCGCTGTAGAAGCACGAAGCGATTCCGAACCGCTGCTTGTCAACGAACTCTTAATCAGAATGGTCGCACTACTTGCATATATCCGTTCTTGCTTGCTGACGATGTAGTAAGCAACAACACCACCAATCAAAGCGCAAATGACAAACCAATGCAGGTTGCGCAATACCAGAAAGACCAAATCCTTGAACTTAAAGCCGCTATTGGCGCTTTCATCAAAAAAAGTATTAATGTCTTCTGGCCTCTTGTTCGCGTTGTTGATATCGTTGGGATTGTTGTTAGTTGCCATAATAATATGTTGTTTAGATATATGGAGAGAATCCTTATAATTATTTAATGAAAAAACATTGCGTTAAATCACCAAGTCCAATTTTCGAACAGTTTATAAAGTGTGACAACAGATACTGCCGAGGTAACCAAGCCAGTGATTGACGAAATGAAACCAAGAACCGTATTCAAATTGGCATTGAAGAACTTGTACGGGCGTTCCTCGGTGAAAATGATGTCATTCTGTTGAAGCACAAAAAACTCATCATTGAAAATATCTGTGGAACGAGGATCAAGATAATGTATCACACGTCTGCCATCCACTTCTCGCATTACCCCAATACGGTCACGTCGGGTATACCAGTCCAAACCACCAGCCAAAGCCAAGGCTTCAAGGAAGGTGCAACGCTCATTGGGAACATTGATCACCTTGCCGCCTGAACTGGATAACAAAAATATTTTAAAATTCAAGAAACGAGCTATCACAAAGGGGTCTTTAAGCTGTCCATTACGTATGAGCTGCGCAGCAATGGTATCTTGCAGCTGCAAGCGCGTTAAGCCTTCAACATGGAGCTCACCCAACACAGGGAACCGAATATTACCATCAGAATCAACAAGATAACCCGACATGGAAGAACCGCCAAGGCCACTATTGCTTTGTCCCATAGATTGAACGGCATTAAAAGGCTTGAGCAATTCATCATCCTTTCCTGTATTACTCAAAACCATAATTCTCAACTCATCGAAAGGAGCCACTGTGGCTTCTAACGACTTATTGAGGGGCAAACCGTCCTTGGGCATATCCTGCAGGTAACGGACACTCTTCGGCGTGACACATGATGATGCCGAAACAGCCAGTATTACTAAGAGAAAATAAAAGATAATTCTATTTGTTTTCATCACTATAAGTATTTCTATCTCTTTGGGGTGCAAAATTACAAATATTTTTCGGATAAAAAGGCATAAATATCACGGAAAAACGACAAAAAATCAATTGAGCCACACCATCAATCCTTTCACCATATTTTTGGTTGATTGCGTGGCCTTTTCTTTGAGCCATTCGTCACGTCGGTCCGTCCAACGTTGGGGATGGGTTGTCATCATCAGCTGCTTAGGCAGTTTCTCCTTTTTGATGGCATCAATAACGTCGTCAGTACCATGGAAAACCAGCTCTTGCCGAATCCATTCATCCTGATAGATGGGCACTTTGTCACGCAAGCTCACATTGAAGCCATCCCATCGGCGGCCCGTATCGGTTAGATAGAAGACCGTTGAGAAATCGACATCAAAATATGGTTCACCGATAATGCCAAAATCATGATAGTCATACCGTTTCCATAGGTCGCGTCCGTCAAATTTGCTGCGCGGTGCACCATGCATACAGATGGTCTTCACAGGATAGAACTGTCGAAAATAGGCCAATTGCTTTTCGAAATGTTCGACAGATTTTTCCGCATTACCCCCACAAATGGCCATATCCTCGTAATGATAACCGATTTCGTGACCCATTTCAGCAATGGCTTTTATGATTTCAGGCCTGTTGCTTTGCTCAACCACACGGAAATAGTATGACGCAACCAACCCTAATGAATGCTCGATTTTAGCAGTAGCAAGAGAGTTCTCGGCTTTCAAGTCCACATCGTGGCGAAGGATGACAAACCTAACACCGTTTAAAGACTCTTTTCCCAAACAGTATTGCTCAAATGTCAAAAAACGATAGCCTCCCTCTTTCAGGCCTTTAAGCAGCTCGGCATATTTCTTCAACGTGAAATCTCTGCTCATCTGAATTGGGATTGAAATTCAGGTTGATCTATAATGGTTTGCCTGCTTTGGGGATAGTTCTCGACAAACCAAACCAAAAATCGGGTATAGTCGATTTTGGCGGCCAGCATACGTTGGCGGCGCAACTGCCACTCCCCTTTCAGGTCGGGCATAGACAACAACTCTTCAATTTTGGCGAAGAAAGCCTCATGATGCTCAGGCAGAAATGAATAGCACAAACCGTACTGCCGCTCCAATTCATTGGGCACCGACAATCGGCCTGCGAAACTGTTGCATTTGACTGCAGGAGTACCCAGCACCGCAGCCTCGGAAGTCATTGTCTGGCTATCGCCCACAAACATCGTGGCATAATACATCAACGAATGCGCCTTATCGGGCGATACCGTCAACTGATAAGGCTTGAATTCATCATCTATGTTCCGCTCGGTAGTGATGAAGACCTTTCCAAGGGCTTGCAAACGTTCCACCAGCCGACGTTTGTTTTCGATGGACAAGCCCTCTGCACCAATGTCATGATGCGCCTTGAAGGCATTGAACCTCAAGATGAAATAGGGCTCTCCTTCCTCAACGCCTGCATCACGCAACACGCTCGGGTCGGGAGCAAACCAGTTCGGATGCAGATAAGCCATCTCATGATAAGTACCTACATAGACAGCTTTGGAGGATTTTCGTTTGATGGCAGAAGGTGTCAGTATTGTGTCAGCAAAAGGATGCCCGAACTTGACAAACAAAGGCTCCGCCTCATCGTCATCATCATCCAAAATGATGCTTTTCATCCTATTCAACCTGCTGACATGGGGAATATTAATCGATGAACCCAAACCAATATCCGTATGATGTTCACGAACAATCTTCAACAAACGCTTGTCATAAACCAACTGGTCCATACCCTTTTTCATAATACCGTCGTCTTTCTTGCCAATGTTGACATATGGAATGCCATACAAATCAAGCAACTTCATCGCCGAAGGAATCTCCTTGACTACGACAAGCACTTCATGCCCCTTTTCGACCAGCATTTTATATGCATTGCGATACAAATGCACATGGGCTGGATGATTTATGTCGATTAAAATATTCATGCTTTCTTCAATACTTTTACGGCCATCTTACCGATACCAAACAGCAAGCGGTTGCACACATGGACATAGCGCCCATATTCCACTAATTCGCCTCCGAACTTCAACTTGAAATCACGAACACCATAGCCTCCGTCATCAGGTTTACCGGCTCCCATGAAATCAAACCTGGGCATTCCCTCTCTTGCCGCACAACTAACACCGGCATAATTGACCATCACCGAAGGCGACAACGACTTGTAATTGTAGTCATCACCACATGCCAACCAGGCATAAACCGCCCTATGTTCCAAAGCCACACACACCAAACCGCCAAGTAATTGTCCTTCTGCGTTTTTGGCCACGAAAAACCGTGATGAAGGAATTGCTCTGAGCTTCTCAAAAAACTCGAATGGAAACAACGGCGTTTTAACCTTTATAGTATATAATTCCTCAAGCATCAAATACAGTTGCCTCAAATCATCCGCACTTGGGTTTTCATCGATGACAACGCCATTATCCAATGCTTTTTTGATATTGCGCTTTCTATTCCTATCCAACTTGCTATTAACCAAATCCATAGAAGTCGTATCCACTTGAACATCATAATGTGGTTCATAGCTGAACCCCGATTGTTCGAAAACCGTCCGCCAACGAGTATAGTCATTGAAATTACGGGTTTCGATGAATATCGCTTTTTTCCGAAGCCCCTTAATCAAAGCCGACAATAAAAAAGCAAGCTCTTCATCCGTAATCTCATCCGACAATAGCGGTCCTCCAACAACAATCGCCCTTCGGGAAAAAAACTGTTTTATCTTTCCTCCGTCTTTTTGAATATAGCCGACAACCAAGCCCCTCAGTTGTCCGTCTGACTCAACTGCAAATGCAAACGCCTCAAAAAAGGAAAGGTCTTTAAAAAACATATAAGCTTCCCTGGTTTGGAACCATGTCGCCATCGGCGATTGTTTCACCAATTCCGACCACAATACCGGGTCAATGTGTTCACCATCAATGATTCTCACGTCTCAATACCCTTTCGTATATCTCAAAAAGTTGTTTTGCCACTAGTCGGTTATCCAAGCTGTCTGCCACTATCTTTTTTCTACCATCCGTCTTGCGCCCAAACGCAAATGCTTTCCCGAGAAGATTCGCCAAATCGTTCGGATTCCGGGAATCTGAAACAAAACAGCCTTCCAACCCCTCAACACGTTCCTTCACATCACCTACATCCACGCTCACTATAGGACAACCACAAGCCATGGCTTCCTTGATGACTTGAGGAGAACCTTCCGTCTGTGAGGTCATCAGGAAAGCATCAGCGGCACACATGAGCAGGGTCACTTCTTCTCTTGAATAACCTTTCAATTCGAGCAATTCCGTTTGATTATCATGCAAGCAGGCAACCGTATCTTTTGCCAACGGAGCGTTTTTCACCGGAATGTCAAATGCACCAGCAAAAAGAACATATTTCCTGTCATCCTGCAAGCCCATCTTCCGCCTTGACTCGGCTCTTTCTGTCAGCTGCAAGTCGGACAAGTCGATGCCACAAGGCAAGAGTATGTATTTCTTTTTTGGTTTGGCGATTTCCAATGTTTTCCGAGAAACAAACACATTCCATGCCGACAAGCGCATGGCCATTTTTGAAAAAGGCAAAACCTTTTTGTCGTTGATGTCAGAACCATGATAGGTGGTCACAACAGGAACGTGGCGCTGCAAGTTGGCCAAAAGCCCTGACAAACCATAATGTGCATGGATGACATCTGGGCAAAACGCCTTAATCTTCCTCTTCAGCAAAGGCAGATTCCTCAAATAGCCTAGCAACCCTTTGCCTTGCAATCCAAAGAACTCTATTGAGCAGCCCTGCTTTTTAAGTGCCTCGACCTGTTCGACAATGAAGGGTGCAAAACGGCCTTTGTTGAACGAAGCGACAACAAGTATTCTCATGTCAAACCTCTACCTGCCAGTTTAATCCATGCCCAAAGCACATTGGCGACACAAATAACCACCATCCAAATCATATATAATCGTTTATGCTTGTTGGTCAGTTGCGAAACGCCATAGGCTGCAAACAGCAATTCAAAAGCCAACACGGGGAAGTGGAATCGTTCGGAGTGGGCGAAATTACTAAACACCAGAACCACCAAATAGCCGCCCATAAGTGCCAGAGGAAGCACGTGTTTTCGCCATTCACGCCGTTTCAACAATAAAAACAACGCAAAAATGGTCAATCCGGAAATGATATTTTTGACAAAGTTCGCTCCACCCATCATCATCTGATTCTCCTGACCAAAAACTTCCACCATTGTAGAGAATGGAATAGTTAAAATCAGAGGAGCAAACACAGCGGCCGAAGCATATTGTGCGAATGAGTTGGTCTCAGCGCGCCACTGATAACCAGTTTCCTGATTGGATGTTCTACTCGCCCACAATTCAGCACTCTCTTCCAGCAACTCAACACCTACCGTCATAAACATCCAAACGGTAAAAACAATACCCAACACAATCTTTTGCCAAACTTGCAATTGCTTTTGCGAACCAATAATAAAAGCAAGGGCCAATGATGCGACCATCACTGCCGCCATAGCAGTGCGAAACGTCAGCATTGCAGCTGATGCCATTAAAGGTATAATAAGGTTTTGTATCTTAAGTTTTGACGAATGTAGAGCCAAATCCGCACGTTCGACAAACAAGACAACCAAGAACGTCATCTCAATCTCTTTCAAAGTAACGCCACAATAAAACCATGCATTGGGAATGAGCATATAAAAAATAGCAGCAATGCGTCCAACAGACTCCCCAAAGTTGCGTTTGCCCAAATTGTAGAGCAACAGGCAGGTAAATGCATCAATGAAGCACTTCACTACACGTCCCACCAACACATGGGGGCCAAAAGGCAAATACAAGATTGCCAACCACCAGCAATAGCCTGAATCAGAGTAGTCAATATAACTACGAAGGTAATTGTGGAATTCCTCGTAGCTGCCTTCATACCACCTTTGCGCCACATCCTGATACAAGAGCTCATCACCTGCATAATAGGCATGAGGTATCTCCGTCTCACTAATATAATAGAAATAAATAAATATCACATAAACAAGGCGGATCACCAATGCCGTGAAAAACACCCTCCTTTGGTATACTTGCTCAGGGCACTGTCCCCATCTCATCGTCAGTTTGCTGGCAAATGTAAAGAACAGAATCACTGCAGCAAAGCCAAACACAACAAACTTGAGAGGGAGCATGTGATTCATGAACAAGGCACTTACCAAGGCTAAGGTAATAGTGTAGCACAAGATAGCACGCCTCGAGAAATAATTGGGGAAATAAGTCAGCATATCTTTGTTTTCAAATTCGTTGCAAAAATACTCAATATCAGTCTACCCAAGAATGCGTCTCTTAAACTTTATCAATCGGGTCATGTTTTTCTGTCCGACGATTCTGCAAATTCTCGCTTTCCAGCCAGCATCATTTTCATCCCATGAGCCCAAGCCCCGATGCTCGCAAAATGTGTTTTCCGTACACAGATATTCTCCAGTGGTCTGTCGTGGACAAAAATACTCCACTGGAAAGACATGCAAGTCTTTATAGTCTTGTTCCATGCCATTCTGCACAAAACCATTCCTCTGCATCTTGGCTGTGACAAATTGGACGTTGGTAGTCAGGTCAGGCGTGCCGTCAGCATTCAGAAAATGCCGTCCTTCATAGGCTTCCAACATCTCCGTTACCCATTCGCCATGAGCTTCGCTTGCTATCACACCCATCATCAATGGACTATGCTTGCTGCCCTCAAAACCAGCAAACGACCTCCATGACAGCAGGTCATCAAATGGTTTAAAAACCTCAAAATCAACATCCATGTAAATTCCGCCCTCCTGCTCCAAAGCCCAAAGACGCACATAATCGCTTACGAAAGCAAACTTACGAACTTCATAAGCCTCTTTGGTGTAGGGAACGAAATTTACGTCGAAATTTTCCTCGTTCCACAGCTTATATTCATAGTCGGGCATATATTTATGCCATGAGGCTATGCAGTCCTTTGCCAATTCAGGCATCTCACCTCGCCCAAACCAACAATAATGTATCTTTTTAGGGATCATAACTCCAACCAACAGACTTTAACTAAAGCAACTACCTTTTTGAGAGCAGTTTCTGCTTTACTTTAGATCCAACCATCTTCATCAAATTCTCAGCTTTCAGCATGAACAATGGCTTTTTATATTGATTTCTTATTTGTTTTGGTTGCAACTCCCAATTCACCTTTGCCAATTCACGTTTGGCATCTTCATGAAATTCAGCAGAGAGATAATAGGGCATCAAACCGTATGTACGCAGATTGTCGATCAATTGCTTAAAGTCATGATTGCATTTCTCTTCCCCCTCTAAAAGCCCCAGATTCCAAAGCATGTGATCCTTGGGGTTGTGAAGTCGGCCTACCCCACGGTTGGCTCCATCAACATCTTGATTGTAATAGGCCAAGGGCTTATTAACAAACGCCACCTTGTATTTCAATGCTATCCTAACCCAAAGCAAAAAATCCTCACCCAACTTGATTCCTCTCGGAAAGCCTTGCATTTCATCAAATACGCCTTTCGGAATACACACTGCTCCTGTCCACAGAGGCATATACATGGTCTTGGCATACACTTGACAATAATTGATATACCCTTTTACAAAGCCTTCTTCAACGCCTATCGAAGCCACACGAGTCTTATGTCTTGCTTCATTCACGATTGTGTAATTGGTGCCGTAAATGCCAGCTTCAGGAAACTCAACAATCAACTTATCCATTTCTTCAAGGAAAGTAGGTTCCCACCAGTCATCAGCATCCAAAAAGCAAACGTAATCCCCTTGCGAAGCGGCTACGCCGTTGTTACGAGCCACACTCACCCCTGCGTTCTCCTGGCGACACAAGCGACATGTAGAACGATGGCCTTCTATGGCATTCGAAGCAACCTCATACGAATTGTCCTTACTTCCGTCATCTACAATGATCAGCTCAAAATCCTTGAATGATTGAGCCAATACGCTTCCGATAGCTTTGGCAACGTAAGGGGATTTGTTATATACCGGGATGATGACGGAAAATCTCATTTATACTGCGATTTTTTTCTGTTTCTTTTTCTCCAACTTGAACAAGCAACGCTCTAGAAACGACATCATCTTATAACTCCATGGATGTCTTTGCAAACGATTGATCTGTTCGATAGGAAAAGCATATCGCTCATAATCTTTCAAGACAGCCTCAGGAAACAATTGCTCTAATACTTGCTTTCGCTCGGTTTGATCCAATTCCTTGCTGGTTTCGCTAATTCCCGTCATGTCAAACAAGGTAACATCCATATCCACATATTTAGGTTTTTCATCTCCCAATATGATGGCTTGCAGATACCATTTCCAATCTGAAACAATTTTCAGGCTCTCATCATAATAGCCATATTTATCGAACAAATCACGACGGATATAAGCTGGGTCGTGGTTCAACGTTCCCGTATACATTCCGAGCATGGTGATTTCCTGTCCTGCAAAACTTTTGTCCACCATCCTATAACCATCCGGGAAACATTTGACCATATTACCGTATAAAACCGAGGGGGCACCTGTCTCCCCTAATGCAGACAACATGCGTTCGGTCACGTCCTCCTTTGCCAAGCTGTCACCCGAATTAAGGATTTGTATATAATCACCCGAAGCCATGCGGATACCCTTATTCATGGCGTTATAAATACCCGAATCCGGTTCTGACACCCATTTCAGATGCCCGAATTTGGATTCAAATGATTTAATAACCTCAACACCGCCATCGGTGGAGGCTCCATCAACAATAATGTACTCAAATTCCTTATAGGTTTGAGCTGCTACGCTCTGCATGGTCTTTTCAAGACCAGCGGCATTGTTGCGATTGATAGTAATAATGGATAGTTTCATAGCTATTCTTTTAAGAATGCTTCAACATCCCAGAAATCCCGTTCTATCTTTTTCAAATCTTCTTCCGTTCCATTCCACCACTGCCTTTCAAGCAAGGCTTTTATCGTGTGTTCATCAAAACGATATTTTACCACTTTGGCTGGTACACCAACCGCAACAGCATACGGAGGAATATCTTTCGTTACTACCGCACCTGCTCCGATCACGGCGCCGTCTCCCACCTTCACACCATCAAGCAAAGTAACATTGGCACCAATAAAGACATCATTGCCGATTGTTGTTTGCTTTGATTCCTCAATCTTGCATCCGTTGCACAACGACACCCCATTCTGTCTCGCTGTGGAATAGAACATAGGGGCTGTAGAAATCCCATTTGTAGGATGGATTCCCAAACCACAACAAAAATTCGGCCCTATGGAGCAGAACTTGCCAATAACACAATTGGAGACATTCGAGTTTTTAGCAATATACGAATAATCACCCAACCGTACCCGATGCAGAAAAAATGGAGCCAACACATTGGTATGATTTCCAAATTCAGTATACGCTTTTTCGGAACGTACCAAAGAATAGCCCGTCGTCTTGCCAATGGGGATAATCGGTCGGTCAAGCCAACGACCCAATAATTTTTGGATATAGTACTTGATTCTCATTTCCTTTTCAACCAAGGCCCTTGATGCCCCACGAGTCTCTTCAGCCTTTTGTTCAACAAATGATAATGTGTCTTTGCTTTTCCCCAACCCGATTTTCCAGGTTCAAAATACCGGAAATGGAACTGGCGGTCGGCTTCCCTTTGAATCTCACATGAAGATGGATGGACAAGAGGCAAAACAGGTTGTGTCGGTACATTATCAATCAAATTACCAGCACGCATTCTATGCGTGGCCTCTCCTACTGTTCCAATATTGCTTGACAAATTCACATTGGGAATAATTCCTTTTCCATGATGCAGCCAAATCGACATGAAGAACTGCATATCCCAACTGCGTCCGCCACATCCGTCTTTATGCACTTCACCAAGACGGTCGCACCAATATTCGCGCTCCAAAGCGCCACAGCCATACCAGCTCAATGCCTTACCCAATTGTTGACGCGAGACATCCAACAAGCGAAGGTCGAATCGTTCCCATACACGGCGCCACGTGGCCCATGCACATAGGTTGCGATTCATCATACTGAAATAATAGGATCCATCACCCCATCTCTGTGTGTCCACATTCATGCTCCCAATGGCACATACCGATACATCATCCTTATATTTCAGCAGCAGTTCTTCCGCATAAGGGAAAAAATCGGGATGTGGGACCGCATCGTCTTCCAAAACAATTCCCATTTCATTTTCTGAGAAAAACCAATTAAGCGCTGTCATAGGTCCCGGACCACAGCCTAAGTTTTTCTCAGAAAACAATGTGTGCAGGCAAACATCAGTGCCCTCTGTCAAGCTTTTCACCACTTGCCTGACCTCAGCACATTTCTTCAAATCATTCCCATTTCCCACCCGAGCACCGTCTTGAAACACATACAAATCTCGGGGTTGGGCAGCCATGATGGCTTCCAACACCCGTCGCGTATGCTCAGGACGGTTAAAAGTGACGATGAGTATGGGAGTACGGAAATCGCTCATTCCCAATTTTCAATTTTTTTAATAGGTTTGGCCGGATTGCCTACCACTACGGTATTGTCAGGCACATCTTTTGTCACCAATGAACCTGCCCCCACCACTGCTCCACTTCCAATAGTGACACCTTTCAATATAGTTGCATTTTTTCCTATCCAAACATGGTCGCCGATGATGACAGGTGCAGCCACCTTTTCCTTGTTGCCATCAATACAATGGGAATCGGAATCGGCAATGCTCACATTGTCGGATATAGAACACCTTTTTCCTATCTCAATATGATGAAAGCAGTTCAAGGTTGAATTGGTATTGAGGACAGACCAACCACCATGTAACACCAACTTGGCACCTGGCGCCACATAGATTGATGCACCTTGGAATAACTTAAAATCCCCTTTACACACAAAAGTGCTGCCTCTATCAAGCCTAAACTCAGACACATAACGGCGCTTCCTTGTAGCAAACCATGTGTCATTGATTGCCAACTCACCTGATTCAATTCTCACATCAGCATTCTTGGCAATCGAAACGATTGATTTAGGGCATATATGAAAAGATGCACTACGCGACAGATGCAACCGAAACCTCCAATAAATGGTTTTCAGGACATCGTATTTGGTAAAGAACGTCTTTGCCTTCCTAATTTTATTCCTCAAACCCATTTCGTTTATATTTTACCAATACCTTGAGTTTTCAACTTTTTCAATTCCCTTTGGCGTTTCGGCCTGACTTGGCCGAACCCACTTCTCGTTAATGAGACTTGCCAAGTTTTTCTTGCTTTCAGACGCATTGGATCGTATTCCAAACAAATATTGCGCAGCGCCTCCCAGATGCACAGCTTTCTTCCCTATCCGCTTTACATAAGCCGCCAATGGAAATCCATACGCACCACAACCGATGATGGCAATATCAAAATCACGTTTGTCAATCTCCGTCTCCATCCATTGCAAGGCTTGAAACCAATCATCGAAGCCATCTGGTTTGTTACCTGCGATGGATTGAACGGCTTTGAGTGTTTGTAGTTCATAGTTAGGCATCAACCGTTTGTCGGCAAACAGATGCTCGTAGCAGCCTTTTTCATGCTGCTTCCTAATTGTGTCTTCAAATGGATGGATAACCAGCACCTTCTTGCCTTCCAATGCAGGCGTCCAAGGGTTATCGAAATAATAAGGCTCCAAGGCATACAACGGGACGCGAATCGTTTGAGGCAAATAATGCATTACCGCAGCTTCTTCTTTCCGCCAACTTCCCAGCATATCTACCAGAGGCATACACTCCTGCATCAACTGGCCAAAGCGATCGAGCATTGGTTTTGTCGCGGGGAAAAAGCCCGCGTTGATATGCATCGTTCGTTTGGTACTCGGAGCATAGCCCCAGGAAGGTATTTCTCCTTTCACAAACCGAATAGCATTTTTCGCTGTAGGCGGAAACATATAATCTACGACAGCCTGCAACTCTACCGATCCGAAACGGGCTATCATGCAAGGCTTGTCGGAGAGAAGCATCCCATGTATCAACCGTTGTGCTTCGGAAGGCTCGGTCAGAGGCACTTGGTTCTCCTCGTATGTGAAACTTTTCTTCCCTTTAAGGGCAATCAGTATTTTTCTGCCCACTTCCATCATCCCTAACAATTTAGTCTAATCACAACCAGTTTGCACCTTTTTTCTTGTTCTGCTCCCTCGATTGCTCGATGCTATCCTTATGTTCACGCAAATAGCGATAAGCATCCCAATTCTCCTTGAATGTGGCCTTGTGGAAAGTCAGTAATTTCATCACTGCCGTTCTTCGATAATGCCGCATCATATCATCAACCTGTGTATCAGGATATTGGATATCAGTAGCACGTTGCAGCAGCCATTTGTCGAAAGCCATCCCATATCCTTTGGGCTGTTCCACTCGGTCTTTGCAATCATGCACAACCATGACATGAGGTGTCAAACCCACTTTCAGTCGATGATAAAGCACTCGGCTCAAATAGTTCCAATCCTCTCCATAATGCAAATACAACGGGTCGAAACCTCCCACTGTCTCCAACGTTGTTCGAGGCATCAACCACGCCGCTGCATTGATTTCGGCCACGGAATACACTTCGTCAACCGTCCCCATCATCAAGTCGCTGAAAAGCCTCAAATTCACATTGTCGGGATTGACAAGAAACTTGACAACGCCATTCAACACTTTCGTCTTCTCCGCATTCACCTGCACCGGGCCCAACAAGCCATATTCCAAATGCCTCTGATGAATGTCCACCAAATTCTCTAACGTATCCTTCTCCACCCAAGCGTCTTGGTTGAGCAAAAACACATAGTCGCATCCATGATCCATAGCGTAGCGCATCGCTATATTGTTGGCGCGACCAAAGCCCAAGTTCTCCTTCGACTCTATCAAATGGATCTCGGGATAGTGTTCTCGGATATATTCCACCGTGCCATCATTGGAGGCATTGTCGACCACAATGGTCTGCACAGGAATGGTGGATTCACGCAATGAGCCAAAGCAACGGTCATACCATAGCTGGCCTTTATAGGTGACAATAATTACAAACAGCTTTACACTCATAGGAGGTTCCTAATGCCAATCGAATCAAGTTTACGACACAGTTCAATAGTAAACAACTCTGCGCCTTTACTATTCAAATGGCTGTAATTATAATAATTGGTTGAGTCTCTTGAAATATCGGAATGGTAAAAATCCAATATCGGCATATTGTATCTACCTGCGACCGCTTCAAAAATGGAATCACTTTCCCTAAGATTTCCAACATGCTCCAAAATGGGATAACACATTGGATATTTCACAAAAACCAATTTTATTCTTTCTCTATCACAATTTTCAGCAAACCTTTCCAACTCATCCACCAACTTCATATCAATAGAATCGCACACTTTCTCGGGTATCCCTTCTGATGACCATGAATTATCATTTCCTCTAAAACCCTTATGCATCCCGCCATCTTGAAAATCAGAATTCCCCCAAAAAGCGGACACGCCATTTTCAAAGTCTTCACGATAGCCAAAATAACGGTAAAGAGGAAGGTGTCTGTCTAACCATGTGATATGCTTCGCCTCTGCCACCTGTGAAATCAAAGTCTCATCGTTAATATATGGGAAGAATTGTTCCCGATCATACGCTTCATCTGCCATAATTGAAAACGTGCCAAAAAAGCAAACATTGAGCAGAATCACTTTCGGCTGGGGATTAAAACGCCTATAAGTCTCATAACGAATCAACTGATAACGCAGCGTATGGCCATCTATACCCAAATTATAGGTGTTAAGGCCCAACATTGAGTCCATTATAAACGTATTGTAACTACCCCAAGCTTGTGAGTTACCTAACACCACCAAGTCAGCATCGATTTCGCCTCCATAAATATCATTCCATACCGCATACCTCCTAATATCCGTTTTTCTCAATCCTGACGACACCATCCAATCAACAAGGATGGAGGTCAGAAGAAGGATCATAAACCAAATCAGAAAACGGACTATAAACTTTTTCACAATGCTTCAAAATTGGAAATATATAAAACTCTCGGCACGACCACCAAACCAGAACAATGCGGCAACCATCACATAATAGATGCCAAACTTCAGCACATGACTCTTTATACCACTCAAATCGAAGGCATGTTCCTTGTTGCGTTGAAGCCATTCGACCACAAGCATCAGCACGATGCTTATTATTACTGGAAGATAATAATGTCGGCTATCCAACCATGGAACCGAAAACAGACTCTTGTTGAACAGCCTGCATATATAGTTCCAAGCCTCTTCAATAGTATTCGCCCTAAAAACGATCCACCCCACTACGGCCAGAAAGAAAGTCAGCAACATTTGGCCCATTTCTTTCAATGAAGGGAAAAAACGCCCCGTTGCCACCACATCGGTATGTTTCCGATTCTTTCCCAGCAATATCAGAGGAAGGAAAAGCAACGCATGATAGGCTCCCCACACAATGAAAGTCCAATTGGCGCCATGCCAAAACCCGCTTAGCAGGAAGATGACAAAAGTGTTGCGCACTACCTTCGCTTTCGACACGCGGCTACCGCCCAAGGGTATGTAGACATAATCGCGAAACCATGTTGTCAGTGAGATGTGCCAGCGACGCCAAAATTCAGCAATATCACGGCTGAAATACGGCACATTGAAGTTGCGCATCAACTTAATGCCAAAGAGCTTGGCCGTACCGATGGCAATATCCGAATAGCCCGAGAAGTCACCGTAGATCTGGAATGTAAACAAGACAGCCGCCAACAACAGCGTGCTCCCTGACTGCGACTGATAATTGGAAAACACCTGATCAACATAAACAGCACAATTGTCAGCCACCACCATCTTCTTGAACAAGCCCCACAAGATTTGCCGCAAACCATCGACGGCTGTGTCGTAGTCAAATCTTCGTGGCTTCTCAAACTGAGGCAACAAGTTTGTAGCACGTTCGATAGGGCCAGCCACCAATTGAGGGAAGAAGCTCACAAAAGCGAAAAACTGAGCAATGTCGTGCGTAGGCTTCAATTTGCCCCTATACACATCTATGCTATAGCTCAAAGCCTGGAAGGTATAAAAGCTGATTCCCACGGGAAGAATGATGTTGAGCAACAGCCCTTCTTTTTTCCCTCCAAGAAACGCATCGGCAAATGCCCCTACAAAAAAGTCATAGTATTTGAAAACGCCTAGAATCAGCAGATTGATTACAATGTTCAAGACGCTCACCGCTTTTGCCTTCTTGGGTGTCGCCTTAAACTTCTCTATCAACAAGCCACTCCCCCAACTACAAAGTGAAGTAAAAGCCATCAAGAAAAGGAATCGCCAGTCCCACCAGCCGTAGAACACATAGGAAACGACCACGATAAAGAGATTCTGCAGCTTAAGATTTCGGTTGAACACGAACCAATAGAGCAGAAAGACTATCGGAAGAAATATAGCAAACTCTATCGAATTGAACAGCATCTTCTCACTATTATAATCAACTCCCTCAATTCAGCCTATCAAGGATTCTATAGTATTGACCCAAAATCTTAGCCCACAACATCGGGCAATGCCTTCCATAAATCCAGTAATAAAGATTGAAGACTTTTTCCTTATCTTCGTGATGCTTGTGATAATGGTGCATCAGCCAAGCAGGCTTTTCGCTCGGTGCAAACTTGGTGGTTTCGTTACTATGCTTCACGAACTCGATTCCTTCAAAATTGCGCACAGTTTTCCCTTCGGGCAAAAAATACTCGCATCGCATTCCGCATTCCTTCAACACCAAAGGGAAGGACAATTGGTCTCTGCGTGAATAGTTTTCAATATACTTCCACCACAAAGCATCCATTTCTTTCACATCATCACGCGTATGCATCCTGAAAAGCATGCCGGTTTCGATGATTCCGTTGTGTTTGGGATAGTCACGATTGCGCAACAAATGTCCCCAATCAACGACAGTCTTTTCTCTTTCGTAGTGGAAATCCAGCACATTAAACATTTCCTCATATACGCAATCACAAAGCACATGCTTGACGCTGGCAACCGCCACTTTCTTCTCAACCAACTCGACAAACCTGTCGTAAACACACTGGTTTTTGATCCTGATGTTGGCATCGAGCCACAATGAAGCTTCAAATTGTGGCAACAAAGATTCCGGATGCGTTTTCACATAACGGGCTATCTTGGTTTGTATGGGGTTAACATAATCAACGCGCTTGATTTGCCAAACCCCCATCTTCCCTTCAGGAAGATAGTTGGAAAACAACACATATTCAAACCGATCGTCAACTACAGCGGGTTGTAAAGGGTTGTCATATTGGCCTATAATCGCGCTATAGATCACAAATCTTTTCATGTTGTCTTTCCCCATTCTCTTCACTTTATTGGTAAAAGCACTATTAACCGCGACACATCAAATAGTAAAACGTTCAACATGCTTAAACCAATTCGCTTTGCCCCTTGAAATAAATACTGCCGTTATAAGATGGCCAAAAGGCAAAATCGTCTTTTTTCACAACGTCAGCATACGCAACCGAGAAAGCCAACACGTTGTGGACAACATCATAGTCCTTCAACCCTACATGAACGTCTTTCAGGCCAATATTGAAACCAACTCCATATTTGCCTTTGGCCAAATCATGGTGTTCAATAACGGTTCTACACACAAACTCTCCGCCGACTTTCACTTTCGAAAGATCAAGGTAATCTGAAATGTAACAACCCACGCGAATGTCTGATTGGTTGTTTAACATGACTTCTATTGTAGCCTTGTCAACCGGCTTGTTCTTGCGCATCTTGACTTCAAACTCCAAAGGCTGGTTGGATGCCATCTCATTCACATCACCCAACATTTTCGCCGATAGAAACTCGATGTCTCGGCTCGTGTATTCATAGTTTCTATGCGCATCCGTAATATCCGCACAAGAACATAAGACCGACAAATTACTGCCTATATATTCATTCACACACTCGTCTGCCGTACCCATCATTTTCACGCTTCCTTTGTCAAGAACAACGCCAGAGATACATAATTGCCTGATACTAGCCATATTATGACTAACAAACAGCACAGTCCTTCCTTCGCCTTGGCTCACATCCTGCATCTTGCCGATAGCCTTCTTCTGGAACTCGGCATCGCCCACGGCAAGCACCTCGTCAACCACCAGAATCTCCGGATCGAGATGAGCAGCCACCGCAAAACCAAGTCGAACGGTCATGCCACTGGAGTAACGTTTAACTGGCGTGTCAATATAACGCTCACAACCAGAAAAATCGATGATGGCATCTATCTTTCTGTTGATTTCCTGTTTGGACATTCCTAGAATAGCACCATTCATATAAATGTTCTCGCGACCAGTGAGTTCAGGGTGAAAGCCTGTTCCCACTTCAAGCAACGAACCTATTCGGCCTCTGGCCTTTATGGTGCCCGTGGTTGGTCCGGTCACTTTGGAGAGCAACTTCAAAAGAGTACTCTTTCCAGCGCCGTTCTTGCCGATGATGCCCACCACATCGCCTTGTTCCACCTTGAAATCGATATCCTTCAAGGCCCAAACATAATCGCTGTCGGCGGCTTTGGAACGGTCGTTCACCGAACCCACCTTGAGGAACGGGTCTTCCTTGCCCAAAACATTCATCTGCCACCACCTTTTAAGGTCGTTGCTCAAAGTACCACTTGACACCAAACCCAAGCGGTAGAGTTTGCTAATGTTGTTGAATTCTATTGCTGTTGCCATACTTTTTATAATTTCCTCAAACGAACCACTTTAACACTTTATCTATAGCACGAACCAAAAACTTGTCAGATGAATGCATCGTAGACCGCAAATGCTTATGGAGCAGCTTTTGCATACCCGTCCTCGGATCTTTGATTCCATTCCTTTTCATCCAATCCTCATCCCATATATCAAGTAAAGCGAACTTCTTGATCCCATCTTTTTGAAAATAGCTTAGGATTTCGTTGGTGTAATATGCACCTTCATCATCCATGTCAATGTATTTCCAAATATCAAGACCATTCTTTTCATAAAAGCAATATGCATCTTGAGGAACATCGAAATAATCCAACTCTTCTTCACTATGATATTGCCTATATAATGACACCATACTTGTTTTTGGATTCTGTCCTATTGTGGAAACCTGATAGAACCGCTCTTTGTTTTTTTGCCTCAATTCATTGACCCGAGCCAAATGAATGGAACAAAAATCATCCAAAAGGATCTTATGCGAATCATCCGCATTTGGCGGCCAAGGCAAACGCCATTCATGAATGAAATTATCAGGGAACGTCCCCTCCCACAGTGTTTCCGACTCATGCACACCCCAATAATAATGCTGGAATGTGCTGTATTTTGTAATATCATTTCGCTTCAGATTCATCCACCGCCAACAAAACGAATCATCCGGTTTTGACTTGAGGATTTTTTCCCAATCGGCTGTGTTGACAAAATCGCCCGAAAGGAACTCATCGGCATCCAAAGCAAAAAGCAGCTTCTCTCCCTCAATCTTTTTCGCCTCCTCAAACAACAGTCTTCTCGTGGCTGCCATGTGCATCTCTTTCCGATTGTTGTCAATCAAGATCACCTTAGGAAATTCCCTCGCAATCTCGCGGCTGCCGTCTGTCGACATTTGGTCGGCAATGATAATGTAATCTGCCCACAAGGAGGTGGCTTCCAAGAAAGCACGGAGCACCCATGCTTCATTACGGACGGGAGTGAGGACAACTTTCAAAGGTTCCATTTGCATTTCCATGATTATTTCTTGAAAAATTCGGTATATGGGACATCTGGGTCAAACTCAAAATAGTCGTGCGTCGACTTGTCGTCGGGAAACCGCATGTAATCGCCATACTGTCGTTTAAGTATCGCCTCAAAACCTACTGGAGCATTGAGTTTCTTACCTTCAAAATCCAGCTGCACCGCATTAGCCCAATCGCTGCGGTTCCACACGAACTTCTTATGGTAACCGAAATCGAGATGCGCGACTTCCTTACAATCTTTCCCTGCAAACTTACCCGCATTCTTGTGATAGATGCGAAAAAGCTGAGTTGCATCAGGACTATGGTAAACCAAACGATAGACAAGACGTTGCAAGGCATGTTTAGCATTGGCGGTCAATCCGCCTTCCACAGGCTTGTCGAAACAAAAACGCTGCATTTTTGCAATCTCATTCAACTTTCGGACATACAAATTACGTCGCCACTTGCCATCTGGAATCTCATCCAAGCAAAACACGTCAATGAACATCCCGCAATTGATGCCTTTACTATATTCAGCCTCCGAAGCTGCTGTACCCCTTTCATCCCTAATCTTGACATAAGTGCAGAAAAAGCGCCCCTGTTCGGTGACAGGTGTCTGGAAAAACAACGGCTTCTCGAATGCGGTCGGTCCTATCTCCAAGAGCTTGTTGAAATCCTTTCTAGGCATGGCCATATCGATGTCGTTGTCCCATGGGATAAAACCTTTATGACGCACTGCTCCCAGCAAGGTTCCTCCCATAATGTAATAGGTCAGGTCATGCCTCTCACAAACAGAGACAAAACTCTTGACCATATCCAACTCCATGGCCCATACTCGTTTCATCTTGGCTGAAACTTCGAAGCCGCAAATAACTTCTTGCTCTAGATTCATTAAAACTGATTTGATGGTTTATATATCCAACACATGTACATCTTTATTTCGTCTCCAAAACCGAATTGTACACCTCCATGATCTTAGAGCCATATTTCTCGATAGACAGATTCTGCTTAGCAAACTCCTGTGCTCTCAAGATTATATCTTCCTGATCGGTTGTACACACTTTATGCATCAGGTCGGCACACTCCTCTACCGTTTTGAACAAATAGCCAGTCTCTCCATCTTTTACCAAATCCAAGGTGCCGCCCGAAGCAAATGCAATGACTGGACAGCCATAAAACATAGCTTCGGCAGTTGTACGCCCCATACCTTCGTTGACAGATGAATTGATAAATGCCATGGCTTGGGAAAAAAATGGCTTTACGTCTTTCTGAGCAGGAATGAAATCAACATATTCAGCACAGCCATAACCATCAGCAATAGCCCTCAATTCATTTTCGTATTCTTTATCACAAATTCCAACTATTTTCAAACGGATTCTATTTGATGAGTTGAACAAATTGCTCATGCCATAGGCAGTGATGGTCTTGCTTATCCCCTTCCCCTCAGTCACCCATTGAGAACAAAACAAAATATACGGTTGCTTTACTTTCTCATAGCAGCAATCATTGACACTACGAACTGCGTCCCAAACCATCCAAGTATTCTCTTTCTTCAAACCCCAATGCTGACAACAGGGATTTGAAACTAGAACCCTAGCACCGGCAGCATTCATCATTTGCTTGAGATGAGGTAACCCATAGCTTAATTCACCTTGTATATGCACGCCCACATCCAGATACTCCCTAACATGCCATATATGTTTGATCTTTAATATTCTAGAAAGATAGTATCCCGAACAAATCGTTGAAGTATTGGTGTGAATTAGATCAATATGACTGACCGACAACCCTGTCTTCACTTTTTTTATCATCCTCCGAGTCAGTCGATAATCCCTAAACAGCCTTAAATGCCATGGATGAGAAAGATAATGGCGCCAGCCACGCGGCGGCCCGAAAACAGTCGATGAAGGACAAACATAGCATTCTATTCCATGGCCAACAAAGTAATCAAATACATCTCCCTTGCCGCTTACAAAGACTATAGGTTTAACTTCCTCCTTGACTGATTCTATCAAATCTATCAAAGATTGGCCAGCTCCATTCGTTGCCCCACCAGCATTACTTAAAAACAAAACAGAAATCATCTATGAAAAACCCAAAAACCAAACTATAAGTCTTTGCATCATTCATTTATCAAACCAGCGTATGTCTCATACATCTTTGGGAAATACCAAGAAAGCAAGAAATTCGCTTTCTTCCTCAATGAGAAATCTCTCATGAAAAGGAATTCCCGTCCTGTCTTCTTAATAATTTCCTTTCCCAATCTCCTATAGTCATCTTCAAACTCCGTACCTTTCTCTTTTTCACGCCGTTGCAACATCTGAGAATACCCATAATAAAGTATCCAAGCGCGATATTTCTTCTCATTCTTCCCAGGCAGAATGTAATCCAACATTTTGAAACGGTTTTTAGTGTTTAGATAGAGCCGTTTGGCATTGTATGAAGGATTACGCTGGAGCGAATTGGGATTACTGAAATACCAGTACAACGGCTCAGGAACGAACGCTGCCTGATCTATACGTTGATACACTCTAATATTGAAATCCTGGTCCTGTATGCTGTAAGCATCATTCAGAAAGAGGCCGTCGATAAGTGTACGCTTGTAGAGTTTATTCCACACCACACACCATTTCATCATCACCTCCGACAGCATCTCAAATATCATTTGTTCCGTCGAGACTATTTCTACCGGTTTCCTATTTCGCGGGCAATGTGTATCCTCCTCCAACGAATCAGTCCTTACAAAGTCGAAAGCGGCCAGTTCAAGACCTGTTTCCTTTATGGCTTCCATCAACGCCTCTATGGCTTCCACATGGATATAATCGTCACCATCCATGAAATAGACGTAGTCGCCTTTGGCGTCCCTCAGCCCGGTATTCCTCGGCCCGCTTACCCCCGTGTTTTTCTCATGATGGATGACGCGAAAACGGTCATCTTGTTGGCAATACTCATCACAAAACTCACCTGAACCATCTGTAGAACAATCATCCACCAAAATCACTTCCAAATTCCGATAACTTTGCTCGCGTACACTATCAAGGGTCTTTGGAAGATATGTCTTGCAGTTATAGACATTGATGATAACACTTACCAATTCATCCATAAAAGCGTTTAAAGCAAAACGAACCAAACTTACACAGTATCCATAAAGCTCTTCTGCACCTTGTTGAAAATCAGAATGCCTATGAAGAGCACGACCAACATAAAGCCAAAGCTATAGGCCAACCAGCCCCAGCCGACAAACTGACCTGCCCCCAATGCGCCATACTTGAAGGCCTCGATAACGGGTGTTACCGGATTGAGGCACATGACGCTGGCAATGTCGAGTCCAAATTTTTCTTTTCCAGCCACTTGACTCAAAGGATAAACAATTGGCGTGGCATACATCCACAAAGAGATGAAAAAGGAGAAGAGAATCTGCAAATCACGATATTTTGTCGTCATCGAGGAAATAATGATGCCAAAGCCTAAAGCCAAACCTGCCATCATTACTACCAAAAGCGGGAACAACAACAGATACCAATTGGGGCTCGGTGCTTCTCCCACGATGACATAATAAATATAAACCAAAACAAAAAGTCCCAGCTGGATACCAAAACGCACCAGATTGCTAATGGCTACCGATAGTGGCATAATTAGCCTTGGAAAATACACCTTGCCAAAAATGCCGGAATTAGTCACAAAGGTATTGGAAGTCCTGGTAAGACAATCAGAGAAATATTGCCACATGGCAATGCCACCTAAATAAAACAAAGGTTGTGGAATACCATCGGTGGGGATGCCCGCAATGCCTCCAAACACCACCATATACATGAAAACCGTAAAGGCAGGTTGGATAATCCACCACAAGGGGCCCAAGACGGTCTGTTTGTATTGCACTGCGATTGTGCGCTTCACAAAAAGCGTCAATAGGTCACGATAATCCCAAATTTCTTTCAAATTCACCTCAAAAAGCTTGTTTCGAGGCTTGATAATGGTGGTCCAGTTTTCGTTTTCTTTTGTTTGACTCATTTCAAAAAAATGTAAAGCTTCGCCACTTGACTCACATCAAGAAAGCATAACTATTTATGTATAAGCCACTTGTCTCACGCATAAGATGGTGGCATTTCTATCCGTAATCATGGGCATAATTACCCAATATTACAGCCTGCAAAAATATAGATTATTTTTCAATAAAAAAAGCAAAAATACATTTAGCTTTTTTCACTTAGACCTCTTCCCTTTAAAGAGGATGTTGGCTATGATTTTCCAAAAGTATGTCCAGTCGGTACGGAAGGGGTGTTCCAAATAAGCCTTCAAATAACGCATCTCGCTCTCCTGGATCTCATCAAGCGTTTCGGGCATGTCGACATAAAAAGGAGGAAGAAGTCCGGGCTTTGTCTTGATTCTAAGCTCTTGTAACTCTTTATTGTACAAATTGAAATACTGTTGGCTAAGCGGCCTCACTCCAACTATCTTCATCTGCCCTTTTATCAAATTGATGACCATCGGCAATTCATCGAGCCAGGTCTTTCTTAGGAACCGTCCCCATTCGGTCACTCGATAGTCATCATAGAATTTGCCACCCACATCCAAGTCGTTGTTCTCATAGATATAAGTCTGCAAATACTCCGAATAGGCATACATTGTCCTAAACTTGAAGACATTGAAAAGCTTGCCGTCTTTTCCGTATCTTCTCAACCGAATCAGTGCACCATAAGTGTGCTGGTCCTTGCTGGGAAGACGCTTCTTTTGGGCAATCACACAATAACGGTCGTGGATATACTGCTCACCGACCACCTCGAAACCACAATAATACAATCTACCCAACACCTCAGGCCTAGGGAAAACTTTCCTCACTTTTCTCGTGCAGAAATAATAAAACCTACGGGTCAATCCGACCTTTGGGCACACCCTATGCCACAGGAAATCAAAGAAATAGACAATATAGGCAATTATTTTAGGATACTTACTGAAAATCTGTGCCCTACGCTTTTGGGAGGTGTCGAAACCACAAACAAAATAGCCATCTTGCTTCAATTTGGCGTTGGCACTACGCAAGTAACTATTCAGATGACGAACGGCATTCAGATGCTCTTTAGCAAAAAGCACTTCGGCTTCTCCATCAGGCACTGCCCAAGTCTTATCAGCAAAATCGTTGAGCCATTGCGAACGCTCGGGACTTCGTGGCGTTTGGGCCACCTCAATCAGCTCACGAAGCTGTTCGGGAGCATGGTCAAACTCAAACATCGGGGCATGCTGGGTCTCGGTCACGGCAAGATACTCCATTACCTCGTCGTAATTGTCGCGAGCAATCATATTGCTGATAAATGACCTAAAGCCCATGCCCGTCAGCGATTTTACTTCTTCAAAAAGTCACGAACAGCAGTACAAATCCTATCTTGATCCGTTTCGGAAAGATAGGGATGTATCGGCAGCGAAATAACCGTATCGGCCAACTGGTCGGATACAGGACAACGGTTGTCGTCAGGGTTCAGATAGTTGAACGCTGTCTGACGGTGCATCGGGATAGGATAATAGATCGCAGTAGGTATATCGAGTGCCTTCAACGCAGCTTGCAATCCAGTCCTAGCCTCCTTGTCCTCAAGCTGTAATGTATATTGCGCCCAGCTGGAATAGAAGCCTTCAGGCACAATCGGGGTCTTCACCACATCCTTCAGCTTCTCAGTATAACGAGCTGCCACTTTGTTGACATCAACCAATTCATATTCCTTGAAAGCTTTGAGCTTCACCAAGAGGATAGCCGCCTGGATGCTGTCCAAACGCGAGTTCATACCAATACGCACATTGTCGTAACGGTCGCTGCCTTTGCCATGAATGTGATAAGACTCAAGCAACTCGGCCCACTCATCGTTGTCGGTGAACACCGCTCCTCCATCGCCGTAGCAGCCCACCGGTTTGGCAGGGAAAAACGAGGTGGTGGAAATATCACCAAAGGTGCAAGCCTTGCGGTCACCGATTCGGCCACCAAAGCCTTGCGCTCCATCTTCAAGGACATAAAGCTTGTGTTTGTCGGCTACCTTTCGGATAGTCTTGAAATCGGCGGGCAGACCGAACAAGTCGACAGCAATGACAACGCGAGGTGTAAGTTTTCCAGCCTTAATAGTCTGCTCAATCTTACGCTCAAGATCGTCCACATCCATATTGAAAGTGTCCTTGTCGACATCGACGAAAACAGGTGTCGCGCCTTGCATGGCAATCACTTCCGCTGAAGCAAAGAAGGTGAAACTGGGAACAAAGACAGCATCGCCAGGCTTCACATCCCACACCTTCAAGGCAAGAAGCAAGGCATCTGTGCCGCTATTGCAAGCCACGCAATGCTTTACGCCAACATAATCGGCGAAAGCTATTTCCATCTCCTTGATTTTCGGGCCCATGACATAGGCGCTGGAGGACACCACATCAAGGATGGCCTTATCCATTTCGTCCTTGAGGACATTATATTGGGTTTTTAAATCTCTGAATTGCATATGTTTTAATTGATATTGCGTATGTAGAAACGTACGGCCTACGTCTCTACAATAATTCCAATTGTCCGTTATTTAATTTGTATTTCCGACCACATTCACATTGCAGAGTCGCGTCGAGGCGTTTGCCGCATTCGCACACCCAGCCTATCTGTCGTGCGGGTACACCAGCCATCAAAGCATATGGTTTCACGTCCTTGGTCACCACGGCTCCGGCAGCAATGAGAGCGCTTTTGCCCACGGTGTGGCCGCAGACCACAGTGCAGTTGGCACCCAAAGAAGCGCCTTCGCAAATCTTGGTTTTGGCATACACGCCATGTACGGGAAAATGCGCACGCGGCGTAGTCACATTGGTGAAAACACAACTTGGTCCGCAGAACACATTGTCCTCAATCTCAACACCTTCGTAAATAGAGACGTTATTCTGCACGCGAACACCGTTGCCAATCTTCACGTTGTTGCCCACGTTCACATTCTGTCCGAAAGAACAGCCTTCGCCGATGACGGCACCTGATTGGATATGACAAAAATGCCAAATCTTAGTCCCTTTTCCTATGCTCACGTTGTCATCAACGTAACTGCTTTCGTGTATGTAATAGTCGTTCATTTTTTTACTTCATAATAATAAATCGGCGCTTCGATGCTTCGGCTGTGCTCAGCAACCGCAAACTCAGCGACCTCAGTTACTCCCATCCCGAGGCCAACACGTCGGCGATATGAATCACCTTAATGGGCAAGCCTTCCTTCTCAATATACGCTTTCTGATGCATCAAGCATGTCATGTCGGTAGAAACGATATACTCTGCACCAGTATTCAATGCATTTTTCACCTTATGACTTGCCATACCCATGGCCAATGTCTCATTGTTGACCTCCAGTGAGAAATCGGCACCACAGCACATATCGGTCTGCTTCATCTCAACCAGTTCAAGACCTCTCACCTTCGATAGCAACTGACGCGCCTCCTTGCCGAGTCCCAAGCCTCTCAAGGCGCTACAGCTGTCATGGAATGATACTTTATATGGGAATTCTGCACCGAAATCATCAAAATACACTTTATTGACCAAAAAATCGGTCAATTCGTAGACATTAGCCACCATCCGCTTGAAATTCAAGTGATTGGCGGTATTGAAAAACAACTCGGGATAGCGTTTTTTGATGTAATGCACACAAGCCGCCGAGGGTGCCACTACCGGACCATCGTATGAAAAATCGTTGAGAAACTTGTCACCCAATTCCTTGGCCTCTTCAGTAAAGCCGGCATTGTAGGCAAAACGTCCACAACAAGTCTGCTCAGGATTGTACTCCACCTCAACGCCCGTACGCTCCAATAATTTCATGGTATGGGCAGCCACAGTGGGGAAAAACTGGTCGATGATGCATGGTACAAACAGCTCAACTTTCATGACATAGTATGCAAAAATCGCGCAAAAGTACGGATTTTCTTAATACTAAGGCCAATAATTCTTAAAAACTGGTGTTTTTACCTCATTAACTGGCAAAAAGAGGCATCTTCCCAAAACCTTGGGTACGATTTTTCTACCACTTCGGGATGGTCGAAATGGACAGGGCCAACGAGCATCGATAACGGTGCCAAAGCCATCACGATGCGATGGTCGTTGTGAGCGCAAAAATGCACGGGATGTTGACTCAATTTCGCCAATTCAGTTTGCATTGCCTCTACCCTATCTGATTCCTTAAGATGCAGATTATCAAGACCTAGAAACCTAGCTTCAAGGCCCAATCCTGCACAAGTGGCCGCCATGGTCGGATAGAGGTCGGGATGGGCTGAGAAATCAAAACAGAGCGGGCGTTTTTCAAAAGGTATTTTTCGTAGGACAACAACCATATCTTCAACAAAAGTTCCAACCCCCAATTGCCTCATCCAATCCACGATGACCACATCACCTTGTAGGCTAGAAGTCCCTGAGCCCTGAGCCTGTCGAAGGGTTGAAGGGCCGACCAATCCATGCAACCTGATTTTGCATTCCTCGCTCAATGCTGCCATTTCATACCAATAGGAAGCTGCACTCCAATCTGCCTCGATCTCAAAATCCATTGAATGATAATGCTTTGGAAACACTTTTATCATCCTATCATTTTGCTCAATCTTTGCGCCAAAATGCCGCATCATGGTCAAGGTCATTTCGAGATAGGGCAAAGAACTAAGTTCACCAATCAGTTCCATTTCAAGACCTTGTGGCCACATTGGAGCTGCCAAAAGCAAAGATGAGGCAAACTGACTGCTTTGACTCATGTCGACGGTGACTTTACCGCCTAAAATCGGCTTCCCAACAATTCGCAAAGGCATAGAGCCCTCTTTTTCAACATACTGGATATCTGCCCCTAGACCTCTCAATGCCTCCACTATAGGAACCATGGGGCGCTGCTTCATTCGCTCCGTGCCCGTCAAGAGCCAATCTCCTTCATGACACGCAAGATAAGTCGTTAGGAAACGCGCCGCCGTACCGCAGTCGGCGATGTCAATGAGGGTATTGCCAAGTCGGATTTCGTGCAAGGCATGGGCCAGACAGAGCGTGTCATTGGAGTCAGAAAGGTTCTGGAAATCAGGCGCGAAACCGCCATAGGCGGCAATCATCAAGGCGCGGTTGCTTTCGCTTTTGCTGGCAGGCAAATTAATGTCACAATGTAGTTTCATCGGCGGGACAGGTTGATTATGTAGTGCAAAGCCGCTTTCACCAATTCCTCTTCAACATCAACACCCCACACTGGCATTCCAACTGCTTCAAGCAGAACGAATTGTGGGTTTTCTCCTTTGTTTTTCTTGTCGTGAACAAGATAACTCAAAATCGGCTCAATATCAGCTTCCGAAAGCGAGATTTCCGCTTCAGAAAGCAACATAGGCAACTTTGCCTCGTAGTCTTTCAGGACTTTTTCATCAAGGCAACATTGCTTAACGGATAGCCATAAAGCACCAACCATGCCCAATGCTACCGCCTCTCCATGAAGCAAGGGATGATCCGTTGTTAAGCAATAGCTTTCGATGGCATGGCCCAGCGTATGTCCAAAGTTCATTATCTTGCGCAAGCCTTTTTCAGTCGGGTCTTTTGCCACAATGTCCCGTTTGATTTCACCACATCGAACGATATGCTGCTGATAGTTCTCCAAATTGACATTCAGTAAGTTGGCATCAGCAATAAAGCCGTATTTCAGCATTTCGGCCAAACCAGAATGGATTTCCCTTGGGGGCAGAGTCTCCAAGAAAACAGGATTGATCATCACATCTTCCGCCTCAGCGAAGGTGCCGATTTGGTTTTTCGCCCCACCGAAATCGATGCCCGTCTTCCCTCCTATCGCTGCATCAACCATAGCGAGCAATGTTGTCGGAACATTAATGAACTTGATACCGCGCTTGTAAGTAGAGGCTGCAAATCCACCCAAGTCGGTAATGGTTCCGCCCCCGAGGTTGATAAGCATAGCGTTACGGTCGGCATGATGCTTCATCAAAGCTTTCCAAATGCGTTGAACAGTTTGCAGGTTTTTGTATTGTTCGCCCGCCTTGATAACAATCTCAATTGCCGAATCACAATGCAGCCAATGAGCCACTTCGGGTAGCCAAAACGGGGCTACATTCTCATCGGTGAGGATGAAGACTTGAGAGGTTTCAGAAAGCATAGATTCCAAGCTCCCCGCTACCCTCCGCAGGAATGACATGCTTTCTGAAGCCTTAGGATGCATGTCATTCCAAGGTTGGACAGTGCGCTGGCGGGAATCTATGCATTCTGAGGCTTGGTTCATTTTCAAATCACACATTATCAGTAAGCAATTCGCAGGTAATCACTCGCTCATCATCCGTTTCACCATGCTGAATCTCAACGCGAATGTATTTTTCGGGCAAAAGTGGTTCAATCATTTCAGGCCACTCAATGAGGCAGAGGTTGCCGCTGTCGAAATAGTTCTCATAGCCTATGTCATAGGCCTCTTCCAACTTCTTAATACGATAGAAGTCAAAATGATAGACCGACTCACCTTCTTCCGTAACGTATTCATTTACAATGGCAAACGTCGGACTATTCACCTCGTCGGTGACACCCATTCTGTGACATAAGTTTTTGATTAGCGTAGTCTTGCCCGCACCCATTGACCCGTAGAACGCGATGATGTCGGCTTGATCACGCAGGGAAATCAAGTATTCGGAGATTTCCGAGAGTTGCTCCACACCGCTAATATGGAATTCTTTGGAATTCATTTCTTTGGAATTTGCGCTGCAAAGATAATACTTTTTTTAGAGATTCCCTTCGGGAATGGAAGACGGTTTGTTTTGTAAACCGCGGCGGCTTGTGGAGCCTACGCATAGTAAGCCCTACTTGCCGCCGCTGGAAACGTATAAAAGATAATCCATTCCCGAAGGGAATCTCATCCTTTACTTCGCCGTGAGATGCGTCACCGGAATCAGCATTTCGTTCATGGAGATGCCTCCGTGCTGGAAGGTGTTGCGGTAATAGCTCACATAATAGTTGTAGTTGTTCGGGTAGGCGAAGAAGTCGCTTTCACCAGCAAAGACATAGGTTGTGCTGAGGTTGACCTTAGGCAGGAATATCTTCTCTGGGTCTTTCACCTCGAAGACTTCCTTGGGGTTGTATTTCAGGTTCTTGCCGTACTTATAGCGCAAGTTGGTGTTGACCTCACGGTCGCCAAGGATGCGGACGGGCTTTTCAACATAGGTGGAGCCATGGTCGGTGGTGATAATCATATCGCAGCCCTTCTCCGCGATGAAACGCATCATATCAAAGAGGCTGGAATGTTCGAACCACGAGTACATCAGTGAACGGTAGGCTTCCTCGTCATCGGCCAGTTCACGGATGATTTCCATCTCAGTACGAGCGTGTGAAAGCATGTCAACGAAGTTGTAAACAATGACATTCAGCTTGTTAGGCATCAGGTTGGCCATCTGTTCGTAGAGTTTCTTGCCCGCTTGCAGGTTCAACACCTTATTATAAGAGTACTTGATGTTCTTTCCAAAACGCTTCAGCTGCTCACCAAGCAGTTCGCCTTCATACTGGTTCTTGGTGCCTTCTTCCTCCTCATCGACCCACCATTTCGGGTAGCGGCGACGGATTTCAAGAGGCATCAGTCCAGCAAAGAGGGCATTGCGTGCATATTGTGTAGTTGTAGGCAGAATGCTGTAATAGATATCATCGGCCTCCACGCGGAAATAGGTCTCGATGAGCGGCTGGATGGCCTTCCATTGGTCATAGCGCAGATTATCAATGACAATGAGGAAGAGTGGTTTGTCGCTGTCATCGAGGCGTGGAATCACCTTGTCGCGCACTACGGTATGCGACATGACGGGTTTCTCCGACTTACCTTGGATCCAATCGACATAGTTTCGTTCAATGTAGCGCGTAAACTGCGTGTTGGCTTCCTGTTTCTGGTCAGCGAGAATGCCTTTGATGCCTTCATCGGTCGATTTTTGCAATTCCAACTCCCAACGTACCAAATTCTTATAGAGGTCAACCCACTCATCGAAGTTAAGGTTGTTGTTAAGATCCATGCTGATTTTGCGGAATTCCTGCTGGTAGCTCATCGTCGACTTCTCATCGCGAAGTTTCTTGTTCTCGAGGTTGCGTTTCAGCGAAAGCAGGATTTGGTTCGGGTTAACAGGCTTGATGAGGTAATCCGCTATGTTTGATCCAATTGCATCTTCCATGATTCGTTCCTCCTCGCTCTTGGTAATCATCACCACGGGGAGGTTAGGATATTCGCGTTTGATGACTTCGAGCGCCTCGATGCCCGAGATACCTGGCATCTGTTCATCTAGGAAAACAATGTCGAAATGACGTTGGCGCACAAGGTCGATGGCATCGGAGCCGTTGTTGGCCGTAACTACTTCATAGCCTTTCTGTTCCAAAAACATGATATGGGGCTTCAGGAGATCAATCTCATCGTCAGCCCAAAGGATTGTGGTTTTGTCCATAGTTTGATTATTTTATATGGAAAACGGAAAAACGGGGCTTTTATTTTAATCCGATGAATATATCGGATAAAAGATTTTGATTATTTTTGCGGCGTAAAAGTCAATAAAATGGAAACGATAACATTAAGGTATGAGGCAGGCGGAGCTTTTGCAAATGCTTTAGCGGATTTTTTGGCTAAAAACGACGGCTATAATGTCATGGAAAAGAAAACCACAGCAAAGTGTAAACGTAAGACTAACTATGAGTTAACCCTTGAAGCCTGCAAGGAAGCCGATGAGGGAAAAGGAACGTTATTTACTGATTTTGAGGAATTCAAACGCCATATCCATGCTTTATGACGTAAAAACAACAGGCAAATTTGACCACGACATCAAACTTGCCAAAAAACGAGGCCTCGATGAAAACGACCTTTTTGAAGTGGTGAAGAAACTGGCCAACGATGAAAAATTACCTGCCAAAAACCACGATCACGCCTTGAAAGGCGATTTTAAAGGCAAACGAGAATGCCATATCAATCCAGATTGGCTTCTGATTTACAAAAAGGAAAAAACCATCCAACTCATCACACTGGTCCGAACTGGAACACACGCCGACCTATACGGAGAATAAGACATGGCTACCTCCCCAAACAAAAAGAAAATCTTCAACGACCCCATTTACGGCTTCGTCAGCATCCCTGATGAACTGCATTTCGACATCATCGAGCATCCTTATTTCCAACGACTTAGGCGCATCAAGCAGGTCAGCATGACCAATTTGGTGTATCCTGGTGCCAACCACACCCGTTTTGCCCACAGCCTTGGTGCCATGCATCTGATGCGACGCGCCATACAACTGTTGCGCGGCAAGGGTTATGAAATTACGGATGAGGAACTGGAAGCCGCTTCCGTTGCCATCCTGCTCCACGACAGTGGTCATGGCCCTTTCTCCCACACTTTGGAGAACAGCATTGTTCACGGCATCTCGCACGAGGAGCTCTCGTTGAAGGTGATGCAGAAGTTCAATGCCATCCATGAGAATCGTTTGGACATGGCCATCGAAATCTTTACTGGAAAGTATTACAAAGGTTTTCTTACCAAACTCATTTCCAGTCAGTTGGATGTCGACCGCATCGACTATCTGAAGCGTGACAGTTTCTTCACCGGTGTGGCCGAGGGCAGTGTGAACGCAGAGCGTTTGTTGGAGATGATGGAAGTGGTCGACAACGACTTGGCCATTGAAGCCAAGGGCATCTATTCCGTGGAGAGCTTCATTGTGGCACGACGTATCATGTATTGGCAAGTGTATATGCACAAGGCCGTGTTGAGTGCCGAGTATATGCTGCGCAACATCCTGAAACGTGCCAAGATGCTCAGCCAGGAGCGCGACTTGTTTGCCACCCCTGCCTTGTCGTTCTTCCTGAAAAGCCAAAATCCTTTCGAAAGCGACGACCCCGATTTCGTGCTGGACAAGTTCTGCCAACTAGATGACTACGATGTAATGACGGCAGTAAAAGCCTGGTGCGACGATGAAGACCGCGTCCTTTCCGAACTGTGCAGGCGACTGACGGACAGACATTTGTTCAAAATCGAGATGCGTGAAGGCGAGTTCGAACCGGACTATATCGAAGACATTCGGAACAAGATTGCCAGGCTGTATGGTTGGTCGTTGGAGGAGGCAGATTTCATGCTGTTGCAGGGCGTTTCATCCAACCACGCCTACCATCCCAAGAAGCCAGCCATTAACATTTTGTACAAGGATGGCACACTAAAAGACATCAGCGAGGCCTCCGACCAACTGAATATTTCGGTGCTCTCGCAGCCCGTGGTGAAGCATTTCATTTGCTATCCGAAGGAATTGAAATAAACTATGGCTAAAGGGGATTGCAAATCCCCATTTCCCCTTCTGCGGATTGCAAATCCGCCGAAACCAAAGGAAACTAGAACCTTTGGTTCATCGCTTTCGCCCGCTTCTTTGAGTCCTCCATTACCTCCAAAGCCTGCTGTTGCAAGAACCTTTCTTCTTCGGTTTCAGGCTCCAGCGTGATGCCGTGTGGGCGGGAATGGTGGTTTTCATCCAAATAGGAGAAGGTGGCGAAGCCGTCGGCAGCAATTTTTTCGGGCTCGCGGCTGCGGTACATTTTCGTATATACCGTCAATGTACTGCGGCCCACGGAGATGACCTTGCTCTCGAAGGTAACGATGTCGCCCGCAAAAATCGGGAACTTGAAGTCGATGCCGTGGAGCACGAGCAGGACAGTATCTTTTGTGTCAACATACTGCGCCACAGCAAAATAGGAACTCTCTAAAAAATACTCGGAGCAACGACCTGCGAAAAAGGTTTGGTGGTGATTGAGGTCGGCGAGTTTGATCAGTCTTTGGGAATAAGTGGATTTCATTATTGTTGAATTGTTGAATCGTTGATTGTTGAATTGTTGGCATTCAGCTGTCAGCAATCAGCTTTCAGCTCCGATTTAACCAAGCTGATAGCTGACTGCTGATGGCTGATAGCTATTTCAATTTTCATCCCATCGTATGCGAGCATCATGCCTTCGGGCAACTCGCGGTTGACTTCAGCGGCGAGGCCCATGCTGTGGCTGCAATGCGTGAACCAGGTCCTCTTCGCTCCCACCCTTCGGGAAATTTCAATCGCCTCATCCAAAGTGAGATGCGAATAGTGTTTATTCTTTTGCAAAGCCTCAATAACCAGATATTCAACGCCTTGCAGTTTTTCAATCGCTTCTTCGGATATCTCGCTCAAGTCGGTGACATAGGCAAAGTTACCAACACGGAAAGCATAACAAGTCAGGGTATAATGCTTCAGTTTGATGGGGATGAAATGCAAATCACCAATGTCGAAAGGTGTCTCATCAAGTCGATGGATGTCGTAGGTCGGAGCACCTGGATACGGATGCTCGTCGAAAGCGTAGGAATACTCGCGTTTGATTTCTGGCAAAGCGGTATCATCAACATAAAGCGTCATAGGCTTTTTCTGCTTGAAGATGTAAGGGCGGAGATCATCGAGGCCGCCAATATGGTCCTTATGCTCGTGCGTGATAAGCACCGCATCAAGCTTGGTGACATTTTCACGCAACATCTGCTGGCGGAAGTCAGGACCGGCATCCACGGCCACCGTCACTTCATCGGTCTGAATCAAAATAGAAGTACGGAGACGCTTATCGCGAGGGTCTTTGGACTGGCACACGGGACAAGTGCAACCGATGACCGGGACACCTTGCGAGGTTCCGCTTCCTAAAATAGTGACAATCATATCCTTATATTTTTTCAAGCATTCATGAATGCCTTGACAAAATTTTAGCGCAAAATTAGCGTTTTTTGCAAAAATAAGCGTTATCTCATAGAAAAACACTACATTTGCAGCATGAATTTTTCATCCTACCTCAGAAACAGGGCCTTAAAAAAAGCCTTGGAGCAGTTCCTCGCTGAAAAACCTATGGTAAAAATGCCTAATCTTCAGCGACTTAGCTCTATTTTGATTATCTTAGACGAAGGCGACAAAAGCATCGTCAAGAACATTGAGAGCAGTGCGAAAAGTCTGTTTGGTGCCAGCCGTTGCGGATTTGTCATTCTTTGCAACCAGATGTCAGACACTATCCTGCAAAGCGACCTCTATACCGAGATTACGCCCAAAGACTTCGGTTTCATGAGTGTGCTGAAACCTGACAAGCACGAATTCATCAAAAAGCTGCCTTTCAGCGCAATACTCATCAATATGGCGGGCAAGAATGCGGATGTCAGCGACTACCTCTGCACCCTGCCCAAGACAGACTTCAGAATTTGTTTCCACGAGAGCAAGAACCAAGCCATCTATGATTTGATCATCGAGAATCCTCGAGCCACCGACCCTGTTTCGAACATCCATGTGTTGCATAATTACTTAAAGGCTCTGTCGGGGCCAACTGCACAGAATCCATAAATACGGGCCCCTCGGCATGCTCAGGGGCCCTTAACTCAGCATATATCTATGAAATACAATCCATTTAAAGGTACGGGCATCGCCCTCATCACTCCATTTAAAGCCGACCATTCCGTCGATTTCGAGGCTTTGACAAAAATCGTCAACCATGTCATCGACAATGGCGCCGACTTCTTGGTCGTTTTAGGCACCACCTCAGAAGCCCCTACCCTTTCAGCCGAAGAAAAGAAACTGGTCATCAACACGATATTAAATGCCAACAATGGACGTTTGCCCATCTTGCTCGGCATGGGCGGCAACAACACACAAGCCGTCATCGAAGCCATCAAAGCACAAGACTTTACCGGCATCCAAGGCATTTTGAGCGTCGTACCCTACTACAACAAACCCAACCAACGCGGCATGAAAGCCCACTTTGAGGCCATCGCCAATGCCAGTCCTGTGCCTGTCGTGGTTTACAATGTGCCAGGCCGCGTGGGCGTGAACCTACAAGCCGCCACCTGTGTGGAATTGGCAAAACATCCCAACATCATCGCTGTGAAGGAGGCTTCCGGCAACTTGCAGCAAATCATGGAGATCCTGCGCGACAAGCCCACTGACTTCGATGTGCTTTCGGGCGACGACGGCATCACACAGCCATTGATGGCTTTGGGCGCTCAAGGTGTGATTTCGGTGGCAGCAAATGCCTACACGAAGCCTTTCAGCCGCATGATGCGTGCCATGAAAGAAGGTCGCACCGAAGAAGCCTTACACCTTCACTATGCCATGCTCCGCATGAACCAACTCATCTTTGCCGATGGCAACCCTGCGGGCATCAAATGCTTGATGAACCACATGGGACTTTGCCAAAATGTGCTAAGGCTGCCTTTAGTTCCTGTGAACGAAAAGGTGGAAACGGATATTTTTGAAGAATGGAAACAATTGAAAGACAAATAATTATCTATAAATGAAAACACTACGCTATTTTATTATTCTTTTGGCCACAGTGATTTGTGGTGACATTTTTGCCCAAAAGAGCCAGCAAGAGCTGCGTCAGCTCATGCAACAACGCAATGAGTATTATTTTACTTTTAACCTAAACGGCAACGATGACCTTAAAGCCATCGCCCATGCCGTTTCTGTCGACCAAGTTGATGGCAATTTGGTCACGGCCTACGCCAACAACGAGGACTTCGCCAACTTCCAAAAACTCGGGTATCAGTTCACGCTTCAAACCCCTCCCTCACTGCTTGAAAAAGTTGCCATGTGGGATGGCAGCAACCGTGCCGAGTACGATTGGGACAGCTACCCGACCTACGAAGCCTACGAAGCCATGATGTTTGATTTCCAAACTAACCATCCTGATCAATGTGAAATCATCACTTTGGGAACCTTGCCGAGCAACCGCAAAATATTGATTGCCCACCTCAACAACGGCACAACCGACGGCAAGCCCAAATTCCTCTACACCTCCACCATCCATGGTGACGAAACCACAGGCTGGATCCTGATGCTTCGCCTCATTGACTACCTGTTGGAGAACCCCGATGAACCTGAGGTGCAGAATGTGATGGACAATATCGACCTTTACATTGGTCCTCTCGCCAACCCCGATGGTACTTATCATGCCGGGAACAACAATGTGAACGGCGCCACCCGTGAAAACGCCAACGGCGTCGACATGAACCGCAATTACGCCGACCCACACGGCAGCCAACATCCCGACGGCAATGCCTATCAGACCGAAACCCAATGGTTCATGGACTTTGCCGCTGAAATCCCCTTTGTGATGGCTGCCAACTACCATGGCGGTGCCGAAGTGATGAACTATCCTTGGGACAACACCTACACCCTCCATTCCGATGACGCCTGGTATCAACTGATCAGCCATGAATATGCCGACGAGTGCCACAAGACCAACCCAAACTACATGAACGAATACAATAACGGCATCACTAACGGCGCACAATGGTATATGATTGGCGGAGGTCGCCAAGATTATATGAACGGCTTTGCCCAATGCCGCGAAATGACCATAGAATGTTCCAATACCAAGCTGCCCAACCCTTCACAATTGCCCAACTTCTGGAACATCAATAAAGCGTCGCTTTTCCTTTTCATGAACCAATGCCTTTACGGCATCCATGGTGTGGTGACCGATTCCATCACAGGTGAGCCGCTTGAAGCCACCATCACCATCAGTGGACACGATGACCAGTACTCCATTGTTGAGAGCCACATGCCCGTCGGTGACTTCCACCGTCCCATCAAGGGTGGCAACTGGACGGTCATCGTCAGCAAGGACGGCTATTGTCCGAAAGTGATTGAGGTCGATGTGAACGACTACGAGACCGTTAACCTTGATGTGCAACTTGTCCCCGGCAGCTGCCTCATGCCTATTTTCTATACTTCAACCACTCAAGTCTCACTGAGTGGTAGTGTCAACTTTACGGACAGTTCGTTTGGCGACATCGTTGCTTGGGAATGGACCTTCGAAGGCGGCACACCGAGCACTTCGACACAGCAAAACCCAAATGGCATTGTTTACAATGAAGTCGGAGACTTCGATGTCACCTTGACCATCACTGATGCTGACGGCAACAGCGAGACCTTGATACGCGAGGACTACATTCAAGTGCGCGAGTCATACAACATGCAGAACGGCACCATCGAGACTTGCAATGCCCTGTTCTATGACAACGGCGGCCCCAACAACAACTACAACAACAACAGAAACTACACTTTGACCTTCAAGCCTACCATCGAAGGCAATAGGATTCGCGTCAACTTTGTCGAGTTCAGTACAGAGTCTGGCTATGACTTCCTCTATGTCTATGATGGCAGCACCACCAATGCCACGCTCATCGGACAATACGATGGCAATGAAGGTCCTGGCGAAGTGACCGCCACCAACGAAGAAGGCGCTCTTACATTCCGTTTCACTTCTGACCAAGCCGTGAACAACCCTGGTTGGGTTGCCACCGTGACTTGTATCAGCGGGAACCCGCTCAACATCGAAGTCACCGCCGACCCAGAGGTTCTCAACGAAGGCGAAAAGAGCCAGCTCAATGCGGTTGTCACTGGCGGTTCGGGTGAATACACATACGCTTGGGAGCCAATTGAAACCCTTGACGATCCGACCATTGCCAATCCTGTTGCCAGCCCCGTCGACCCCGAAACGGTCTACAAAGTCATCGTGACCGACAGCGAAGGCAACACTGGCGTGGGTGAAGTTACAGTCACTATTAGAGACTGGTCAGTGAATGAAATGGTCACCCGTCCGAGCATTTATCCTAACCCTAGCAATGGCACCTTTACCATCCAAGCCATAGGCAATGTCGGATACAAGCTCTACAACAGCCTCGGCCAAGTTGTCGTTTCCGGACAATTCAGCGACAACAGCCATCAAATCAGTGGCGAAAACCTGAACCCTGGCATTTACTTCCTTCATATCAACTGCGAGAGTGGCAGCTTTGTCGAAAAGATAGTAATTGAAAAATAAAAGCAGAATCCACTCGTTAGTAACGTAAAAATGAGTAATTTTGCAGCCCGATGAAAAAAAGACTATTGATATTGGCCGTTTTGGGTCTCGTAGCCCTCACTTCGTGTAACGACTTCAACCGATTGGTGAGAAGCACCGACAGCGAGATGAAGTACGAGGTCGCAGTGGATTACTTCGAGCGTGGCGACTACAACCATGCCCTCCAGTTGTTCGACCTGCTGCAGGCCTCGTTCCGCAACACGCCCAAAGGCGAGTCCATCACCTACAAAACCGCCTTGTGCTACTATTATCAAGATGACTTTGAAATCGCCGGCTACTACTTCAACCGTTTCGTGCAGACCTATCCTTTCTCGAAAGATGCCGAGAAAGCCGCATACATGACTGCCTATTGCAGCTATCGCGTTTCGCCAGAGTCGGGATTGGACCAAACCAACACCCACAGCGCCATCAAGCAGTTGAGCAGCTTCATCGACCGCTATCCGGAAAGCGACAGCCTCTACCGCGCCCAACAGTTGCTGACCGAACTCAACGACAAGTTGGAGGAAAAAGACTACAACATCTGCCGGCTTTTCTACCGCATGGAGAACTACAGCGCAGCCATCACCTCGTTTGAGAACATGCTGAAGAAATATCCCAACACTTCGCACCGCGAGGAGATTCTCTACGACATGGCCAAGACCTATTACGACTATGCGGAGAACAGCGTCACGGAAAAGCAGCGCGAGCGTTACGAGTCATGCGTCGAGCAGTGCAACACGCTGACTTACCTTTATCCCAGCAGCAAATATCTGCAAGACGTGAACGGCATTGCCGCCAAAGCAAGAAAGAAATTAGAAAACATCAAATAACCATGGATTTCAAGAAAATTAAGACCGAAACGACGGTGGTCACCCGTCAGAAAGACCAATTCTACAAAGGCACAGGCAACATTTATGAGACCGTTGCCATCCTGTCCATCAGAGCCAACCAAATCGCCTCTGAGATGAAGGCTGAGCTCAACGAGAAGATTGAGTCGTTTGCTGCCGCCACCAACGACAGTTTGGAAGAAGTGTTTGAGAACAAGGAACAGATCGAAATCGCGAAGTTCTACGAGCGTTTGCCCAAACCCACGCTGATTGCCATCCACGAATTCCTCAACGACCAGATCTATTTCCGTAATCCCGCCAAGGAGAACCAGGAAGCTTTCTGATTGGGAAACAACATAAAGGGAGAAGTCATGAAAAGAGTCTTTGCCACACTACTCATAGCCCTCGGCTGCCTGCTCAGCTTCAGCACTATGCAAGCGCAAGAGCTACAATGCGACGTGCGCGTCAGTTCCAACAAGGTGCCAGGTAGCGACAAGACCATCTACCAGAACCTGCAGACCTCCCTCTATGAGTTCATCAACAATACGAAATTCACGGAGATCAACTTCAGGCAGGCGGAAAAAATCGAATGCTCGATACTCGTTGACGTGAACAGCCGCGAGGGCAACTACTTCACCGCCGAAATCACCTTAGCTTTACGTCGCCCGGTCTACAAGTCGAGCTACAATACCCCGATGTTCAACTACATAGACCGTAAATTCCATTTCGAATACACCGACGGACAGACGCTCGACTTCAACCCGAACACCTACATTTCCAACATCACGAGCACTATTGGCTTCTACGTCTATCTCTTCCTTGGCATTGACTTCGACTCCTTCTCTCTCAACGGCGGCGATCCTTTCTTCGCCATCGCAGAAACCATCGCACATGCTGCCCCACAAGACCCTGGGTCTGAAAATGGCTGGAGTTCGACAGGACGGCAAAACCGCTACGCCATCATCAGTGACATCACCAGCTCGACTAACCAACCACTGCGCCAGTTCTTATACGACTACCACCGCAACGGTTTGGATATGATGACTGAAAAGCCTGATCAAGCCCGCGAAGAAATGTTTAACGCCATATCGCATCTCCAGAGCGTTTACGAACGTAATCCTATGTGCTATTTCTTGCAACTGATTATTGAGAGCAAACGCGATGAAATCATCCAAGTATTCTCACAAGGTGATATGAAACTCAGGACTGGAGTTGCCAACGTCATGAAAGCTATTGATCCTTCGCAAACCTCGCGTTACGACGATATGCTGAAAAACACCGGTAAGCTATAAGTTTTCACATCTTATGCTCAAGCAACTGCACATCAGTAACTACGCCTTGATTGACGAGCTGAATGTCAGTTTCGAGAGTGGTTTCAATGTCATCACCGGCGAGACTGGTGCGGGCAAGTCCATCCTACTCGGTGCTTTAGGCTTCGCTTTGGGCGACCGTACCGACACCAACGTGCTTTTCGACAAAGACAAAAAATGCGTAGTGGAAGCCGAGTTTGAACTCGATGGCGAAAACCTGAGGCCTTTCTTTGAGGCAAATGACCTGGATTTCGAAAGCGAATGCATCTTCCGCCGCGAACTTAACCCGCAAAAGAAAAGTCGCGCTTTCATCAACGACACACCCGTGGCCTTGCAGACCATGAAAGAGATGGGGAGTCAATTGGTCGACATCCACTCACAGCATGATTCCCTATTGCTTACCGATGCCGATTTCCAATTGAGACTGCTTGATGACATTGCTCAAAATGGAGATGTTTTGGCAAAATACCAAACCGAGTACGCCAACTACAATGCCCTCAAGCGGAAACTGTTCGAATTGAAGGAAACCGCAACCAAAAACACTGCCGAGAACGACTACCTGAAATTCCAATTGGATGAACTCGACAAAGCCCAGCTCAAGGAAGGCGAGTATGCAGACATCGAGCAGACCCTCGGTGTGATGGAAAACTCGGAAGAAATCAAGACGCTTTTGGTGACCGCCAACGGGTTGCTTGACAATTCGGAAAACGCCATTTTGGGACAACTCAACGAACTTTCCTCCACACTGTCGCGACTACAGCATCTGCTACCCGACACGGAAAGCCTATATGAACGCATTGACAATCTGAAAGTTGAGTTAAAGGATATTGCTTACGACTTGCGCCGCAAGGAAGACAACACCCAATTCGATGAAGAGCAACTGAAAAACCTTCAAGAACGCTACGACCTACTCAGCCGCCTGATGATGAAGCACCACCTCAACGATTTTGAGGAGCTCATCACACTGAGGGACGGACTAAAAGAGAAAGTGAATGCCTTCGAAAACATCGATGAGGCCATTGCCAAGGCAGAAAAAGAGCTGAAAGAGAACGAAAAGCAGCTTTCAAGCCTCGCTAAAGCCTTGCACGACAAGCGCTGCCAAGCCGCCATAGCTTTCAGCGAGAAAGTCACGGCACTAGTTCAGCAGTTGGCCATGCCTTTTGCCCAATTCCAAGTCAGCGTGGAAAGCCAAGCTAACTTTGGCAGCAAGGGTTGTGATGAAATCCGTTTCCTCTTCTCTGCCAACAAAGGCATAGCTCCTGACGACCTCCGTCGTGTGGCCTCGGGTGGCGAACTCTCGCGCCTAATGCTCTCCATCAAGAGCGCGGTCTCAAACTACAACTACATCCCCACCCTCATTTTCGACGAAATCGACACGGGTGTTTCGGGCGAAGTGGCAGCCAAAATCGGAAGCATCATGCGCCAGATGGGAAATTCGCTGCAGCTTATCTCCATCACCCACCTGCCTCAAGTGGCCAGCCAAGCCGAGCATCATTATTTCATTTACAAGGACAACGAAGGCACGCGCACCCAATCGCACATCCGCGTTTTGCAACACGAAGAGCGCATCACCGAAATCGCCAAGATGCTCAGCAACGACCAAGTGACGCCCGAAGCTTTGCGGGCGGCAGAAGTGTTATTGAAATAAGCGGGAAATCAGTCTTCGTTACCGATGGCATTCTTCATGATGCCAATCTTGGAATTCTCAATGAAATCAAGGATGAAATCGCGGTCTTCCGAAACGGGAAGGTTCTCACGGATATATTGCACCGACTGGCTGATATTCATTCCGACGCTGTAAATCACTCGATAGACATCCTGAATGGCATTGATGCGCTGACGGCAGAATCCACGACGCATCAGACCAATGGAATTGACGCCTGCATAGCACACAGGATAGCCAGGGCCTGTCTTCACAAACGGAGGAATGTCCTTATTGACCAAAGCCCCACCGCAAATCATCACGTGGGAGCCGATACGGCAGAACTGGCTCACAGCTGCCAAGCCGCCAAAGATGGCCCAGTCATCAACAGTAATATGACCCGCCAAAGTGGCCGCATTGGCCATGATGACATGGTTGCCAAGGTAGCAGTCGTGTGCGACATGGGTGAAAGCCATTAACAGACAATCATCGCCCACCACCGTCTTTCCTGAGGCAGCTGTGCCTTTGTTGACCGTTGCCGACTCGCGCACCGTGGTGCCGTCGCCGATATAGCAATAGGTGGTCTCACCTTTGTATTTCAAGTCTTGAGGAATGGCAGAGATAACCGCACCAGGGAAAATCTTGCAATTCTTGCCGATGCGCGCGCCGTCCATGATGACAGCATTGGGGCCAATCCACGTGCCGCTGCCAATCTCCACGTCTTCGCCAATCCATGCGAAAGCCTCAATCTTTACATCTTCTGCGATGCGGGCA
>JAFRRE010000115.1 GCA_017428285.1 Bacteroidales bacterium
TCAAGCCTATCAGGACGCTTAACAACGGCAGAAAAGCCTTCTCCTTTTTCAAGTACGGCCTCGACACCATATCCTCTATCCTCTTAAACCCTGATAGACAAACAGATATAGATATTTTTAAAATTTTGTCATGTACTTAGACCGACCAGATGAAAACCTTTCGTTTGCTTCGGGCATTGCGGCGTACCGAGTACGCCAAGAACGTGTTGCGCAAGCGGGGATTGTTGGGGAAAACAATGTATGCTTTGCGTCAATGGCACTACCACAGGCTAGAAGAACGCTACGATATTGCCATTGGCCTTAATATGGTTGGTTATGGTTTTAGGATACCTCATATTGTTGGTGGTGGTATTATCATAAATTGCCATTCTATGGGTAATTATTGTGGGGCCAATGTCGGAGTGGTTGTTGGCAATAACCATGAGTGGAATGACCGCCCCATAATAGGTGATTATGTTGGATTGACTACAGGTTGTAAGGTGATAGGTGGCGTGCATATAGGTAACCATGTTACAGTGGCGCCCAATTCTGTGGTCATCAAAGATGTGCCTGATAATTGTGTGGTGAGTGGAGTGCCTGCAAAAATTATCAAGAAGGACGGGAAGAAAGTGGATTTTTTATCATTATAACAATGAGAGTTCTTTTTGTATTGCCAACACTAGGTGTTGGAGGAATGGAGCGGGCCGCCACAAATTTGGCCAACATCATGGTTGAAGAGGGGATTGAGGTGGCGTTCTTCTTGTTTGCAAAGACAAATCATTTCTATAATCTTAATAACCATATTGATATCTTTGAACCCCAAAACAACAATTCATTATTGGGAAATACAAAAAAAATATTACGATATAAAAAAGCGTGTAAAAAATGGCAGCCTGATGCTGTCATTTCTTATGGCCAAACAAGTAATATTCTTGCGATGATTGCCAATTTAGGAACGGGGAAACGTTTGTTTATTTCGGACAGAGGGAATCCTATTATTTACTCTGAAAAAATGTCGCATAAAGTTATCAGGTGGTTCTGTTCAAAATACTTGGCTGGCATTATCCAACAGAGTCAAAAAGCAAAAGACGTTGCATTAAAAGAGATGCGATGCAAAAATATAGCGGTAATTGGGAACCCAATACTTCCATTAGATGATTCGTTATTAAGCAATGCCAAACGCGAGAATATTGTAGTTAGCGTCGGAAGGTTTATTTCCACCAAGAATTTCGACCTTCTGATACAATGGTTCTCCGAATTACCTACAGATTGGAAATTGGTCATTGTAGGAGGGGATTTTCAATATGAGAGGTGTAAAGAACTTGTGACTCAATTGAAAATGGAAGAAAGAATCCAATTGGTAGGAAAGCAGTCAAATGTAAAAGATTATCTGCTGAAAAGCAAAATCTTTGCTTTTACTTCAACATCGGAAGGGTTCCCAAATGTGATAGGAGAAGCTCTTGCTGCCGGTTTGCCTGTAGTTAGTTTTGACTGTATGGCAGGACCTTCGGAAATGATTGCCAATGGATACAATGGTTATCTGGTCGAAGACTTTGATAAAGAAGGTTTTTGTCGGTCATTGTTGCATCTCATCAACAACGAAGAAGAAAGACAGCGGATGAGTAAGAACGCAGTAGAATCGATCAAGAAATTCGATTCAAGATTGATCACAAAACGCACAATTGACTTTGTAAATAATAAAGAAGCGGCCAAATAAAAAAGATGAATAACATTAGCAACATTTCAGATTGTTTTGGCTGCGGAGTGTGTGCCTTGGCTTGTGTAAAAAAAATAATCGACCTTCGTTTAAATGAAGACGGATTTTACCAGCCTGTTATTAAGGAACAGGAAAAATGCACCAATTGTGGGCTGTGTTTAGATGTTTGTTCATTTAATAAGAAAGACCTGGCCCTGCCGTCTGGAACGATGAAAGCATATGCGGCTTGGAGCAATGACGATGATATCAGAAAGTCTTGTTCAAGTGGTGGAATCGGATATGAAATTGGCAGGTCGTTGATTAATGATGGATATAAAGTATGTGGTGTTCGTTATAATGTACAAGAGGCAAGAGCGGAACATTATATTGCTACTACAGTAGAAGGATTGTCCCAATGCATCGGGAGCAAATACCTGCAAAGTTATACCTTAACGGGGTTTAAAGGTTTATCAATTAAAGGTAATAAGTATTTAGTAATAGGAACACCTTGTCAGATAGATTCATTTAGAAGATTCATAAAAAGGTATAATTGTGAAGACAATTATGTTTTGGTTGATTTCTTTTGCCACGGTGTTCCAAGTTATTTGTTATGGAAGAAGTATCTAGGCGAACACGAAAACACCTTAGGCAGAATAATAACTGCAAGATGGAGAAACAAGACCCGTAATAAGGAGAGTGACTCTTGTGATTGGCACGACAGTTGGGATATACACATTCAAGGTGATAAGGGGCTTTTTCAATCAAAATTAAGTGAAGGAGATTTGTTTTACAGGTTTTTCATTGGTAATTATTGTTTAAACAACTGCTGTTATAATGATTGCCGATTTAAACACGTTTATTCTTCTGCGGATATTCGTTTAGGTGACTGTTGGGGCAAGAAATATGCAAAGGAAAAAAAAGGTGTTAGTACTGTAATTGCTTTGACTGATTTGGGGGCGAAAGTGTTGGGCCAACTTAATACTTGCGAGTTTGTTGAGGAGGAGTTGGAATGTGTTACGGAGGGGCAGTATAAAAAGCCGGTATCTAAACCTTTTATTAGAAACAAAGTTATAAAAATGCTGAGAAGCAAGCACTCTCTGAGATCAATTCACACAATTATGTGTAAACCTTATATGTTGATGAATGTACCTAAACGTGTAGTCCGAAAACTTATTAAGAAATGAGAATAAGAACACTGACATCACATAATGTTTACAACTATGGAGCTTCATTGCAAGCTTATTCATTGATGTATTATCTGCAAGCGTTGGGACATGATTGCAAAATCATTGATTATATGCCTGAATATAAAAGAGGCAGGTATAACTTTTGGTATATTGACCCCGCGTCAAAATGGTATAAAATGCTAAAATTCTGGCCTTTAAGATTTGTGGTTTGTTCATTTCTTGCTCCCAAAAGGTTTAAAACATATTCAAGAAAAAAGGCATTTGACAAGTTTACAAAGGAAAAACTATCTTTGACTAAGAGGTATGACACCTTATCTGATTTGGAAAACGAAGAATGGAATGCCGACCTTTTTATTGTTGGAAGTGACCAAATGTGGAATACCGATCATGCGACAGGAAGAGACGCTGCTAGCTATTTATCATTCAGCCCGAATAGTGCAAAAAAAATATCGTATGCTGCCAGTTTTGGTATGGATAAGATATTGTCACAATATATTGAGTTTGTCAGAAATCATTTAAAATCATTTGATGCGATATCTGTAAGGGAAAGCACTGGGGTAACAATATTGAAGGATATTGGGTTAAATGCAGTTCATGTTGTTGACCCAGTTTTCTTGAACAATGTAAATCATTGGCGTTCACTGCTCACACCAGCTATTATACCGCATCAAAAGTATATATTAGTGTATGAATTTGCTTCCAACCCACTTGTTGCTAGATTTGCTCAGTTTGTGTCAGAAAAAACAGGTTTTCAGATTATTTCGATAAATGATTTTGCCCAGCATCGTTATGCTGATGTCAATATTAACGATGCTGGACCTAAAGAGTTTATCACACTAATAAGTGAAGCCTCCTATTTTATTTCAAATTCATTCCATGGTACTGCGTTTTCCATCATTTTCCATACTCCGTTTTTTGTTTTCAAAAGAAAAAAAGGAAATGTAAATACAAGAATGGAAGATCTTCTTAGTACTCTTCATCTACAAGATAGAATAATAAATGAAGAAAAGGATTTTTGTAGTTGGGATTCAAGTATTGATTTTGAGAATACAGATAAGATTATGTCTGACAGAATAGCCGCTTCCAAAGTGTTCTTAAATAATCAAATGTAATATGCCAAAGTTTCTTCAAATCAACACCACAGTTAATACAGGTAGCACAGGTCGCATTGCTGAAGAGATTGGGCAACGTGCTTTGGCGACAGGTTATGATAGTTTTATAGCTTATGGGAGGACGGCGCGTGAGAGCAAGTCCAAACTCATCAGAATTGGTTCAAAATGGGATTACTATCTGCACGGCCTGAAATCCCTACTGTTTGATGCTCATGGCTTTGGCTCAATAAAAGCAACCAAACAATTTGTTAAGCAGATGGATAAGATTAGCCCAGATGTTATCTTGTTCCATAATATCCATGGCTATTATCTGAACATGGAGATTCTTCTCTCGTATTTGAAAGACAAGGACATTCCGATATTTTGGACCTTGCATGACTGTTGGCCCTTTACTGGGCATTGCTCCTACTTCGATGCTTACGAATGTGAGAAGTGGAAGACACATTGCGAGCACTGTCCCAACCAGAAGGGTTATCCTAAGTCGCTGCTATTTGATAAGTCAAGGAATAATTATGACCGAAAAAAAGCCTTGCTGACGGCTTTGCCTAATGTGACTTTTGTGCCAGTTTGCGAGTGGATGGGAAGCGTGGTTGATGCTTCATATATGAAAGGAAGCTGCAAACAAGTGATTTATAATGGAACTAATATAGAAGTGTTCCAGCCCCAGAAGTCCCAAACAATAGAAGAGACTCGCTCAAAATACAGCATTAGGCAAGGAAAAGTGATACTCGGCGTGGCTAGTGTTTGGGACAAAAGGAAAGGCTTGGACGATTTTGTCTGGTTGAATGAGCATTTGCCCCAGAATTGTCAAGTGGTTTTGGTGGGTCTGACAGAAACCCAAATCAAGGCTTTGCCTTCGGGTATCATTGGTGTTCGTCGTACGGAAAGCGTTCAGGAATTGGCAGTTTTATATTCGTTGGCAGATGTGTTTGTCAATCCCACTTATGTGGACAATTTCCCAACCACCAATATTGAGGCGTTGGCATGCGGCACTCCTGTTATCACCTACAATACTGGCGGATCACCCGAAGCCATTGATGAAAACACGGGAAGGGTAGTTGAAAAAGGAAACAAAGATGTTTTATTGCAAGCTATTTCGGATGTGGTTTCATCAAACGATAAATATACAAAAGAGATGTGTCGTCAACGTGCTGTAGAGCATTTCAACAAGGACGATCGTTTCGATGATTATATTCGATTGTTTAACAAGGCATTAAATAAAGAATAATGTACACTGGAGGCATAAAATCAAGTATTCGTGTGAACATCAGCAACATTCCTGGCTGGCGAACTCAACGTCATATCGTGGTGATAGAGTCTGACGATTGGGGTAGTATCCGCATGTCATCATTGGAGGCATACGACAGGATGTTGAAAGCAGGGATGCGTGAAGATAGAAATCATTACAATACCTTTGATGCACTGGAGTGCAATAAAGATCTGGAAGAATTGTTTGACGTACTGAGTCGATTCAAGGATTCCACGGGACGACATCCTGCGATTACGGGGGTTAATGTGGTGGCCAACCCCGTTTTTGATAAAATCAAAGAGATGGATTATCAGGAATACTTTTATGAACCATATATCGAGACTTGCAAGCGATATCCCGAACATGATAGGGTGTATGAATTGTGGAAAAAAGGCATTGAGGAACGCCTGTTTGTGCCTATATTTCATGGAAGGGAGCATCTCAATGTGCAGCGTTGGTTGCGGGCTTTGCAGTCGGGAAACCGCTCAACGCTGATGGCTTTCGATTGTGCTGTGACAGGGGTTAACAATGGCATTGATGGAGAAAAGATTCCAAGTTTTCAGGCCGCTTTTGATTTGGACGACATTTCAGATCTTGCCTACATGAAGGAGGTCCTATCAACCGGGCTTTCAATGTTTGAGCAGCTCTATGGATACAAAGCCCGCTATTTTGTGCCGACCAATGGGCCTTTCAACAACACTTTGGAGAAAGACTTGTTTGATGCAGGAGTGAGATACATCAATTCAGGGAAAAAGCAGCGAGAGCCTTTGGGTCATGGCCAATATAAGACCAATACGCGTTTTTTGGGCGACAGCAACCAATACGGCCAAGTGTATCTCACACGCAACTGTTTCTTTGAGCCTAGTTCATGTGGATACAGCCATCCTGCTAGTTACGACTGGCTCAATTACTGCCTTAAAGAAATAGAAATCGCTTTCCGTTGGCACAAGCCTGCCACCATCAGCAGCCATCGTGTAAACTATATCGGTTTCTTGCATCCTGAGAATCGCGAAAAAGGTCTTAAGGCATTGAGTCAGCTTTTGGGCGAAATCATCAAGCGTTGGCCGGATGTGGAGTTTATGACTTCGGTGGAATTGGGTGATTTGATTGTAAGCACAAAGCAATGAAGAGGGTCGTATTGGTTAATCAAAGCACAGGCTATCTGATGATAGACATAGCCAATGCGTTCGCAGAGGCGTGTGATGATGTGGTGCTGTTGGCGGGTGGCATCAAGGTGGCGGAGCGTACGCTCCACCCTAAGATAAAAGTCGGGAAAATTACGGCCTACAACAGAGGCTCATCCTTGAAACGGCTTTGGACATGGGGTTGGGCTTCGTTGCAAATCTTCACACGTCTGCTATTCAAGTATCGCAAATATGAGGTGGTGTATGTGACCAATCCACCAATGGCTTACTTGTCGTCGCTGCTTTTGAAGAATCCATTTTCAATCATAGTGTATGATACTTATCCAGACGCACTGAAAAATGTGGGAATTGGTAAAGGTAATGTCATTTACAGGTGGTGGAGCAAGAAGAACAAAAAACTCTTTGCCAAGGCTAAAAAGGTGGTGACGCTGAGTGACGGCATGGCGGATTGTCTGGCCAACTATGTGGAGCGGGAGAAGATAACAGTAGTACCCAATTGGTCTTCCAAAGCCGATTTCAAACCATTATCCAAATCGGAGAATTCTTTCGTAAAGGAACATGGATTGGGAGGTAAGTTCACAGTGTTATATTCTGGTAATATGGGCTTTACCCATAATGTGGAGACCATCATAGAGGTGGCCAACTACATAAAGGAAAACAAGGCCATTCATTTCATGTTGATAGGTGACGGTAAGAAGAAACCAGAGTTGATGGAGAAGGCCAAGCAATACGGATTGGATAATTGTACATTCCTTGATTGGCAGCCCGTGGATGTTTTGCCTTATTCTTTGGCTAGCGCCGACTTGGGAGTAATCACACTTAACGATGAGACGGCATTGGTGAGTGTGCCGAGTAAAACATATAACCTTTTGGCTGTTGGTGCACCCTTGTTATGTATTGCGCCAAAAGAATCAGAGATTGCTTCGTTGGTAGCGCGTTTCAATAATGGAAAATGCTATGGTCCTGACGAGACAGAAGCAATTGCTTCATTTATTGAAACTCTGGCTTCTGATAGTGAGCTGAAGAACCAGATGGCAAGCCGTTCATTTGAGGCTTCCAAGAACTTTACGTTTGCGAATGCGAAAATGTACTTGTGATTTATGTATAAGCACTTCTTCAAGAGAGTTTTAGATATTCTAATCTCGGGTATCGCCTTATTATGCATTGGATGGTTCTTTATACTCGTTGCCATCTTCCTCCATTTTGCCAACAAAGGCGCAGGAGCATTCTTCTTTCAGGAACGTCCTGGCAAAGATGAGAAGATTTTCAAGGTCATCAAATTCAAGACCATGACGGATGAGAGGGATGCTGAAGGTAATCTGTTGCCTGATGCACAAAGACTTACTAAGGTTGGCAAGTTTGTTCGCTCAACTTCTATCGACGAGCTGCCCCAGCTAATCAACGTTTTCAAGGGCGACATGAGTTTGATTGGTCCGAGGCCGCTGTTGGTCAAGTATCTACCCCTGTATAATGATGAACAACATCGTCGCCATGAGGTTCGTCCTGGCATCAGTGGTTGGGCGCAGTGTCATGGTCGCAATGCCATCAGTTGGACGGAAAAGTTCAAATTGGATGTGTGGTATGTGGACCACTGCACATTATGGACGGATATTAAGGTTATCTGGATTACAATATTGAAGGTTTTAAAACGTGCGGACATTTCTAATGATACGGCGGCTACGATGCCTCCGTTTACTGGTAACAACTAACTTATGAAAGACATTTTGATTTATGGCTTCGGCGGTTTAGGGCATGAAATCGCCTGTATTATTAATCACATCAATACTAATGAACCGACGTGGAACATAGTTGGGTACATTGATGACGGGGTGACTAAAGGCACGGAGTGCAAATATGGCAAAGTGCTTGGTGATATTGATGTTTTGAACTCTTGGGAAACTCCTGTTAGTGTGGTTGTTGCCGTGGGTTCTCCAAAGTATCTGGAACTATTGCCTTCCAAGATAACTAACCCTTTGATTGATTTTCCTAACATTGTGGCACCAAATGTATTCTATTTCGACAAAGACTCGGTGTCTATGGGTAAAGGAAATATCGTGACATTTGGTTGTCGCTTTAGTTGTGATGTCCAGTTGGGGGACTTTAATGTTTTGGACGGGTGTATCAGTTTGGGTCATGATGTTGTCATCGGAAACAATAACATGTTATTCCCCGAAGTTAGGATCTCAGGCCAAACTGTATTGGGAGATAGAAATTACTTCGGCTCTCGTTGTTTTGTGTCTCAAGGTCTGAGAATTGGAAATGACAACCGTTTCGGAGCGGGTTCCTTTGTCCTCCGAAAAATCAAAGATGGCGGGTTATATATGGGTAATCCGGCAAAGAAAGTGACAATTGAATAATCAAAACACATATTATTACTATGGAAAAGTTCATTAAATTGTTTGCAGAAGCGCTGGAGCGCGAAGACGAAATCAAGATGGAAGACGAATTCCGTAACTATGACGAATGGAGTTCGGTAGCCTACCTTTCGCTCATAGCTATGATGGATGAAGAGTATGGCGTTCAGATAGAAGAAGCTGATTTCAAGAAATTGAGAACCATCCAGGCTGTTTACGATGCCTGCACAAAGAAGTAAGCCATGGCATTTCTCCAATATGAGGGTGTGGGCATCACTGCCATGAGTGCGGCAGTGCCGAAACGGGTTATTGTTAATCGGGAATACACAGAGGTGTTTTCCAAGGCTGAAGCCGATGAGATTGTCGATAAGACTGGCATAGAGCAGCGCCGATTTGCCGATGAGAATACTTGTTCGTCGGATTTGTGTCTGGCTGCAGCTGAGAAACTGATAGCAGACAACAGCATTGACAAGGAAGACATTGACTTGTTGGTGTTCATCTCCCAAACCCCTGACTATAGGATGCCAGCTACCTCGGTGACCTTGCAGCATCGATTAGGATTGTCAAGCAAAACCATCGCCTTCGATATCAACTTGGGCTGTTCGGCGTTTATTTACGGTCTCTCGGTGGTGTATGGTTTGATGGAAAAGAGCAGTCTAAAGAAAGCCGTGCTGCTTGATGGCGAGACGCGTTCCAAGGTCTATTCTGCCCGCGATAGGCGTTCTGCTTTTCTTTTTGGTGATGGCGGTGTTGCCGCGCTGATTGAGCGTAATGCGAAATTTGGCAAAAGCACCTTCTCGCTGAATTCAGACGGTTCTCGTGCGGACCTCATCATGATTCCTGCTGGTGGCTATCGCAAGATGAGTTCGGCAGAGACAGTGGTGGAAAAGGTGGTCGATGAGTTTGGCAACATGCGCAGTGAGGAACAGGGCTATATGCGTGGTGGTGACGTGTTCAACTTTGTCATCCGGGAGATTCCTCGCGACATCAAGAATACGCTTGCCTTTGTCGAGAAGACAGTCGATGACTTCGATTTTGTGGTGTTCCATCAGGCCAACAACTTCATCAATTCTTATATCGCGAAGAAGATGAAGCTTGACACCGAGAAGATACCATCCACGATTGCCAAGTTTGGCAACACCTCATCGGTGTCTGTGCCCTTAACTATTGTCAGCGAACTGAAAGGCAAGCTTGATGGCAAGAAAGAGTTGTTGTTAAGTGCTTTTGGTGTGGGCATGACTTGGGCCACAGGAGTGGTTCCTTTTGTGGATTGTAAAATCAGTGAAATAGTGGAGGTTGAAAATGGAAAAGCAGTTTAATCCTTTTACCCTTGAAGGGAAAGTCATCGTTATTTCAGGTGCTGCCTCAGGTATCGGTCGCCAGTGTGCCATCAATTGTTCCAAGATGGGCGGAAAGCTTGTCTTGCTAGACTTGAACGGAGAAGGTTTGACCGAGACATTGACCATGGTAGAACGACCTGAGGAGCATTTCACCGCTGTTGTCAATCTGACCGATTATGAGCGTGTCCCAGAGGTCATTAAGGAGGCCGTGGCAAAAGTTGGTAGAATCACCGGACTGCTTAATTGTGCTGGCATTTCCACGACCTTGCCGTTGAATGTGGCCAAGCCTGAGGTGCTGGACAAGTTCTTCCATGTAAATGTTTATACCGCCTATTTCCTGACGCAGGCGGTCACAAAGATAGGCAACTTCTCAAAGGAAGGCGGTAGCATCGTGTTCTTTTCATCTGCTGCTGGACAGTTTGGCGAAACCTGCAAATCCATCTATGGCATGACTAAGGGTGCATTGTTTGCCGGCGCCAAGTCGTTGGCCTGTGAGTTGGCGAGGAAAAACATCCGTGTCAATTCCATTTCCCCTGGTGTCATCGTGACGCCTATCAATATGAATCTTCCTCACATCGCTGACCCTGAACAGCGTAAACAAACCGAGGCTTTACATTTGCTTGGTTTGGGCAATCCCGAGGACATTGCCAATGCTTGCATCTATCTTTTGAGCGATGCCTCGCGATGGGTCACGGGGAGTAATCTGGTGGTGGATGGGGGGTATACGACGAGGTAAGATTTGAACACGAAAGATGTTTTTTTGAACACGGATTGACACGGATTTAATGGAGGAGGATTTGGAATTGATAATTGACAATTGATAATTATTGAGGATTTGGCTGTGAGGAAGTTGGTTTTGGGGGGAAATAAATCTTACGTAAATCTATCATAAATCTTGGCTTCGCCTCATCTTCGATTGCGGAGATTTTTTTGAACACGGATGATGTTTATATTGAACACGGATTTGCACGGATAGGACGGATGGGTTTTGCGACGGGGTCGCAAAATTCCGTGGGAATCAGGGGGATCCGTGTTCGAGAAGAAGAAAATGATGTGATTTATTTGGAAACAAATCTGACATTAATCATTCATAAATCCTCTGCTTCATCGCGCTCCCAAAGAGGTGAAGGGTTTTCTATCAACGTTCTTCTGCCTATTAGTCCATCAATCGAATCCCCGTTTCGGCGGCGGTTTCCCGTTCAGTTATGAGGCTGGGGTGAATTTTCCGAAGATTAGGTCTCGGTTGTCCATTGGTGAATATGCCATTATTGGTGCTGGTGCTGTGGTCATTCGCGATGTGCCTGAAAGGGCTGAGATGGCAGGCGTGCCAGCGAAGGTGGTGAAGCTAGTGGAAGGAGAATAAACAAAGGATCGGGAAATAGCTATGCGAAGGAGTTGCATTGATTTCTGTGAGGGGAGATGAGATGAAGTTTCCTGTCCTTTTCTCTTGAAAGAAATCGAAGATTAGCTACGCTGAATGCAAAGCATTTCGACGAAGTCAAAAGGACCAATTTTGCGAAAGCCGAATGCAGAGTCGAGCTTGCTCGAGCTATGCTGAGGCAAAGCAAAATCAGCGAAGCTAAAAGTTCAAGGCCGACATCATCGGACCAGCCGCACAAAGCGGACGTAATCGCCCGCCCTTCGGGCACCCCCTTATAGGGGGAAGTCCGCCATGTCGGCCGTGGCCCGCGCACCCAGCCCGGTGGAGGGTGGGAGGAGCCCGGGGTAGGGATATAGAAACCGCATCAACCTCTGCAGCGAAAGATGCTGATAATGTTGGGGCGGTTTTAGTTGGATGGAGAGGAAAAAAGAGAATCTGTGAAGAACTTTGAAATAACAAAAGAAGGAATCGTAATTATTCAATGGTTGAGAGACGGCGACCCTCAACTTGGAGAAGAATTATACAACAAGATTAAGCACAAAGGAGAAGAGCGTGCTAATTATTTCGTTAATTATTACAAAGTCAACTCAAAGGCTGAATTTATTGATGTTCTCGAGCAGTTGATAAACGAAACCGAAGAGGGCACAATATTTACCCTTCACATCGTTACCCACGGAGACGAGAAAAGAATTGGTACTGAAATTGGCACGAATGAAGTTCGTTGGGGAGAACTGTTTTATTATACGCGGCAGCTCAATGTGATAATGGGGAACAATTTGCTATTAGTTCTTTCTTCTTGTGTGGGTGGAGGCATTTTGTCACATATAGAGCCGGAAAAACGAGCACCATATAAAGCTATAATTGGGAATACGCGAGAAGTCATGATGACGGATGCGCAAAAAGGTTTTGCCGCTTTCTATGTCGACTATTACAATATCTTAGATTTTCCAAAAGCGTTAAAAGCCCTAAATGAAGCAATAGATTTATCTGAAAAGATTGAGCCTGGGAGGGAGAAGACCGAGTTTTTCATCATGTCAGCTGAACATTCCTTCTCTGAAATTTTTAATCCAGACAGGGACCCCGCTAATTTCGAAAGAATAATTAATGAATTGATGTCCCCTAATCCGATGATGCCGCAAGAGCTAAGGATTTCGAAAGCTAAGAAATTGTTTAAGAAAAGGGGCGAGGAATTGAAACCGTATTTCAATTTTCAGGATTAGGAAACAAACTTATGACATTTGTTCTTTTGGCTTTTGTTTTTTGGATGATATGTATGTTGGCCTTGCGTATTGCCCATAAACTGAAAGAGATGAGCAAGCAAAAGTAGTGAGAACATTGTTGACCTATATCAATACCAATCGGTGATTTCCTGGTTTCACATATCAGATAAATCTTAGCATCATTGCTTTTATATGTATTACTTAATCAACTGAAATGTGGATTTTTTTAAGTTTGTTTTGTATTTTTGTAATTTCGCTTTTGATACTTGTAAAAGCTACACTTGTTGCAATATCAATAAATTATATATAATATTAAGAAATGGAAATAGACAGAAAGAATATTGAGGATTGGGCAAAACAGTATTCTTCCCAATCCGATTTCCCTCTTCTTGTGTCAATGATGGTATATGCTACCCTGGTTCCAGGCGATTATTCTTTCATTCCATGGGGGAGTGCGGTTAATATTGGTGGATGGGATGGTTTGGTGTGTTCTGAAAAAGGATCGGGTTTTATTCCTGCCGGACGGAGTATCATAGAATTTGGGACGAACACTGATTACAAAACTAAAGCAGAAGGAGATTATAACAAAAGAATCGATGGTGAAGATGAGGCGATAGACAAGTCACAAACAACCTTTATTTTTATGACACCCCGTTGTTGGAAAGGATGTGAAAAGTGGCAAGAAGAAAAGAAAAAAGAGAAAGTGTGGAAGGACGTGCGGGTTTTTGATTCTCGTGGCATAGCTGACTTATTAAAAAACATGAAATCGGTTTCTTCCTGGTTGTCAAGAAAGATTGGTTTATGTCCGGAAAGAGGCGTGGTGGATGCAGAACGATACTGGAAAGAAGGAAGTCTCTCTCCTATCATTAAACTCAATCCGCACTTTTTTGTTGCAGGGAGAACTGAGCAGTTGGCATCGTTGGAGAAAACAATAACTGCGGAAATCCCTATCGTTGGTGTTTTGGCATCAAGTAAAGAAGAAGCTCTTGATTTTATTCTTGCAGCCGGTATGTCGTTTTCAGGAGACAACAATAAACGTTTCCAATCAAAAGCTTTAGTGGTCACTGATCCAGATGCGCTTAGAAGTTTGCCTACCAATCAACATCTAATTATCATACCAACGTTTGAAGATGCACGTCCCCTTTATGCTATGGCTCTTGAGGGCAATTGCGTGCTGATACCATTGGGAGCGGATACCGATTATCAACAAGAAAAAATAGAACTTACACGTCCGGATAAGCAGGAATTGGTAAGCGCTTTGGAAGAATGTGGATTAGATCACGACCGAGCTGATAATACAGTGAGGGATGCTACATGTAGCATTACTGCTATTAAAAAGAGCCTTGGTTTTTTCGTACAACGGGCGGAATGGCTGAACAATGAGAATGTGACTGAACTGTTTGCAGCACTTCTCTGTAGTCGTTGGGATGAAAATGAAGAGGGTGACAAGCATATTATCGAACAATTGACGGAAAAGCCGTATGGCGAGTACCGTCAAATGATGTTGAGATGGAGCGCTTTGCCACTTTCGCCCGTGCTGCAAATAGGTACTACCTGGCGTGTTGTTTCCCCATTGTCTTTGTGGGCTGATTTCAAAAATTATCTGGCTGTCGATTGGCAGGATTTGCTAAAAGAGGTGTGCCTGAAAGTGTTTCTTCCTTCTGATCCAGATACGAGAGAAAAGCATTCCATTCAGTTACGCGATGGATTGTTGCAATCTTTGATTATCGTTGCTTTGCATGGTCAGCGCTTAAAGTTCATTGGTAATGGACAGGAATATGTCAATGGTATTGTTGAAGAGATATTGAAGCAAGATACTTCTCAGCAATGGAAACATATACACTCTTCTTTGATGTTGTTTGCCGAGGCTGCTCCCGAGGTATTTATCAAATATGTTCGTGAATCATTGGCCAACCCTGAGCACTCCATCATTAGTCTATTTGAAGAAGAGGATGGTTTGTTTTTCCCCGAAAGTCATCATACCGATTTGTTATGGGCTCTTGAGGGGTTGGCATGGGCACCTGAATACCTGAAAGAAACAACAGAACTGCTGTTGGAACTGACCGAGCAGGATCCTGGTGGAAGGTTGGGTAATCGGCCTTTCAACAGTTTGATAGAGATTTATAATCCTTGGGTGCCGCAAACCTCGGTGGACAACAAAACAAGATCTATCATCCTTAGAGGATTCATTGATAAGCAGTATTCCCGAATGTGGGATTTGTTGTTGGCCCTGTTGCCCCAAGTCGGCATGGTCTTTTCTTTCACACATAAGCCACGATGGAGGCAATTTGATTTTAAATTAGTGAAAGGCAATCTCCAGACCACGCCTTATCAATTCATTTCGGATGTTGTAGATATGATAAAGATCTCCTACGACGGCTCTGATAATAAAATGGCGGAACTTATTAACCACATTGAGCCGCTACCACATAAGATTCGCAAGGATTTAATTGACTGGATAGGAGCGACGGTGAAGAGTTTGAAAGGACTTTCTGTGGAGACCTCAAAAGCGCTTCGTGAGACTTTATGGTATCAGGGAGGGCGCCTGGATGAAACTGATTTTAGCGATGAGGAATTAAAAACCATAAAAAAAGCATACGAGGATCTTGTTCCCCAAGATGCTGTCCAAAGGGATTTATGGCTGTTTGACGAGATGTTCCCTCACCTGCCCGTCCCAAATAATGACACAGAAGACATTGATGAAAGTAATAAGGAATGCATGAGGCTTCGCGAGGAGGCTTGTCGCAAATGGCTAGCTGTTCTTGGTGTGGATGAAACAATCGGGTTGAGACAAAGAGTGGGCGAACCTGTCACGTTGGGAACTACTTTGGCCCGCTTCGACGAGCCCGAAGAGTTGCTTGTAAAAGTGATGTCGTTACTTGAAAACGATGATGATTACGCTTTTGCACGCAGTTATCTGGCTGAAAAAGAAAGGAGGATTGGCGAGGATGCAATGATTGGGTTGTATAAGATTTTCGCCGAGAAGGGACGGTCTGTTGAAAACAATGTAAGGTTCTTATGTTGCTTGAATCAATCACTCAATCTTTGGAATTTGATAGAAACACTATCCAGAGATATACAAGCTGAGTATTGGCGCAGGATACATGTGTTTTTCTTTGGACCGGATGCCAATAGGACTTTGTATGCAGTCGAAAAACTTATAGAAGCAGGAAGAGCCATCACTGCGATGAACGGTTCTTGGCATTATGCCGACAGGTTTCCGACGGCTGTTCTCCAAAATGTACTGGTCAAAGCTATAAGCAAACCGATTGAATCGAATGCCACAATTGATTATTTGTCAGCAGAGGCCTATTTGGAAAAATTGCATAAAAGAGTTGATAGAAATGAGGCAGATCTTGAAATCTTGGAATGGTATTACTTGCCTCTGACAAAATATAACTCTAAAGAGGTGGATGTTGAATTACTTATCAAACACTTGAACAACGATCCTAAATACTTTGTTGAATTGTTGACCTATTTGTTCATTCCCGATGGAGGTGTGTCAAAAGATGATACTCCATCAAGTGACGAAGAAAGAGAAAAGATGACGGCTAATGCGGAACGGGCTTTTGCCTTATTTGACCTATGGAAGGATATTCCTGGTGTGGATAAAGATGGATTAATTGATGTTGACTTTTTGAATGATTGGTTCGAAAAAGCGATTAAAGCTGCCAAATCTCGGAAGCGGGAAAAAGGAGCCTATATTCAATTGGGTAAATTGTTTGCTCAGTATCCTGAAAAGTCTGAACATTGGCCAGCAATGGATTTGTTTGCCCTTATGGAAACGGTTAAATCTGAATCATTCTTCAGGAATTACGAATGTGCCATGTTCAACAAACGCGGCTTTACCTCTCGCGGTCCCTATGAAGGGGGAAATATTGAACGTAATAAAGCTGAGTATTTTAAGGGATTATATAAAAAGTGTGCTGTGTCATATCCCAAAGTAGCAAAAGTGTTCAACAGCTTAGCCAAACAGTATGAAGGTATGGCTAAGGAAATGGATGATGAAGCAACTATTGCTCAATTAGATTATTAAGTGTATATGGATCCTTTCACCAATGGTTTAATAGCAAGTGTGGTTGCCAATGGCCTCACAGCTTTGGTTCCACAATTGTTTCAAAGAAAGCTGGAAACTAAGGTGAAGAAAGCTTATGTGCATGCTTTGGAAAGATGGACAAAACACGATGTTGAGTGGGAAAGCCGCAAGTATAAGGAACGTCTGGTGGATTTGATGGACTATATACAAAACCCACGAGGGAGAAATCGCTATGTTTCGGATATAGAATTACTCGAATATTACAAAGAAGAATTAAGGAAAGACACGGAGGTTTGGTCATTAATTGAGGAATCGCTCCTGACAAGTATATTCTCATTGCTTCAAGATACAAATCGCTTGGCTCAGGACATTAAGTCTTATCATGACCAATGCCAGATTTCTCAAAAAGAATTCTTGGAAGGCCAAGGGCGATTGTTAGATTTGCAATTGCGAAGGAACATCGGTTCTGGTAAATATCTTGAGGATACTTATCTGGAGATTGATGAGTTGAAAGAACAGCTACGTTTCTTTGTTGATCCTTTCCTGTTTTTTCAGTTAAGTTGTGACCGAACAGCAAGATTGAATTTCGACAATCTCAGGTGGGTGCTAGCTGAACAGAAGAATGAGAGCTTTGAATTTGATACCGCTATCGCTGTTGGGAATGGAGGCCAGCCTGCTGATTTTGAACTTCTTTATGAGGCATCAAGACGTTTGTCGGATTACTTATCGGCAAAACATAATGAATTGCATAGCGGAGGAAACATACGCTACTTCCATTCACGCAAGATAAAGGATGTTCTTGACCTTAGTAACTGCATTCACAAGAGGTTTTTCATTCTTACCTCAAAAGCAGGACAGGGAAAGACCAATGTGCTTTGCGATCTCACAAAGAATGTGCTTAAGCGTCGTGAAATTCCTGCGGCCTATTTGAACGGGTATGAGTTGGAATCAGGTAATGTTGAAGTGAGTTTTGCCCACAAACTGTTTTCTACAAAAAACTATTCACTCGACGATGTCCTTGTGGCGGCTAAATGCTATTGCGAACAGCATCAAGTGCCGTTTGTCTTCATCATTGATGGCTTGAACGAGAACGGCTCACCCCATCGATTGCGTGCTGGCATGGAAACGTTTTTAAGCACGGTCTTGCAGTATGATTTTGTGAAAGTGATTGTATCATGTAGGACGGAGTATTACGACACGCATTTTTCTTCGATTGGCAAGTTGTTTGAGGATGACACTATCATTCAAAGGAATATCAATAGCCGTCTAGATGAGTATTGGGAAAAACTCAAAGAACTCTATTTCAACCATTTTTCGATTAATTGTGCAGTTATTACAGATCATATTAAGAATGAATTTTGCGAAAATCTACTGTTGTTCAGGATATTTTGTGAAGTAAATGCCGGAACCCCCCTGACTGTTATTCATAGTATAGCCAAAGAGCCTTTGTTTGATGCGTATTGTAAAATAATGATATCAAGGGTTGCCGCTGAATTGAAAAGCGATGGATGCAGTTTGGCTACAGATACTTTTATAGCCGATTTTTTGAAAAATGTAGTCGGCCGGATGGTTGAAAATGACTCGTTTGCAAACATGCCGCTATCGGCGCTGTTAGCTAATGCTGATATTCAACAACGTGAAGTTGTCAATAGGTTCTTAGATAATAATGTGCTGATGCGAAAGGATTTGAAATCGGTCAGCAGCAGCCCATTTGCAAATTCGGAAGTGGTTAATTTCACTTTCGATGAATTTAGGGATTATTTGGTTTCGCATTATCTGATTGATGTTGTATTGCCAGAGAGCCAAACCAATTTCAGTGGGTATGTGATAAAATATACGGATGCATCGCATATGCTTTCAGAAGGCCTTACAACATTTCTGTTTTCTTACATCAAGAGGACAAAAGAACCGTTTGCTTTGGAAACAATACAATCTCGGCCGTGGTATAAGCAGGTGTTTAGGGATCTGATTTGGGACGTGGAGGAGAAGGATATCACCGATGATGATATTGCATTAATCAAGCAGTTCTTGCGTGAATGTGATATAAAAGTGTCAAGAAACTTGGCCTACTGGAAAAGGTGGAATACTGATGTGTTTAAGCGAATTAATATTAAATTGCTCTTGGAGCATTTGTCTACTTTAGATTGTGCAGGATTACGTGATTTCTTCGACAAAACATGGTCTGACATTTCAAGAAACGAGTATTATTCCATGTATGATTATCGTGACCCGTCACCCCGTGAAAGTTTTCTTAATGAGGTTCGTGGTTTGATTGAAAACGACGAACACTCGTTGGAACATTCCGAGCAACGCAATCTTTTCGAAATTGTATTGTACATGGCGGCTATAGATTATACAGCTCGTATGATATACGATGATTATTTCAGCTATACAAACGATGAAGGGCAAATTAAAAAAGTTGCGTCGGTTACCAAATGTGTTGAGCTTAAAAAACTATTAAAGAGATGGCTGTAGAGAATAAAACATATTGTTATTCATTCCCGTTTAGTGAACACTTGAAGGTGGTACATAAAGAGCTTGCTTTAGAGAAATTCTTGGCTAATGCCGGTATTAATGGCGGGTTTGGCGGGATTATGTTCTCCAAAATCTATAGTAGCGTTATGGCTGAAGCAGAGAATATGGAAAACTTGTATGAGCATTATTACAAGCCTGAATACGATAACTTTAGGGAATTCATAGGTGCAAAGTTCGCCGTTCCCAATGAAGCGTTGGAGGCTCTAATGAATGGATTGGAGGAGAATGAGAACTATACGCTGATACGTTATGATTCGTTGAATTACGGAGTGAATGATGTTGATGAATTCATATACGGCGAAGAATACGGCGAAAAGTTTACGAAACTCTTTTTATTAAGCCTATGAAAATCAAGACAGACTTTGTAACCAATAGCTCTTCAACTTGTTTCATATTAATGACGGAAGATGAGTTTACCCTTGACAAATTTCTAACGGCGGCTGGTATTGATAAAGATTCGCCCTTTCAGGACATGTTTCAGGAAATATTCAAAATTTTCAGTGATGACTTACAACCAGCACGTGAGTTTGTACATAATCATCGTTGGTGTAAAGGGCGTCCTTTTGAGCAGTTTGTTGCGGAAATATTCTCGGAAAACACATTGCAACGTGTGAAAGATGCGGAGGCTAGGGGAATGACGGTTTATATGGGGGACTTATACAGCGACAATGGTGTATTGGAATGTTTGCTGTGCACGAATTGTTTCATTATTGACGGTCAAGGATTAGTAATCGACGCCACAAATGATGGATGGTAATGTGATAGTACGACACTTCGAGCAGGAGCATTATCGGGTTTTGTTCAATCAACGAACAGGATTCTTTATGCGTTGTGAAGATGAAGGTTATCCAGAACCTTTATGGGATAATCATGGACCGGAGCTTTTGGATATCTCTATAACCAACTATTGCGAAAGAAGTTGTGGTTTTTGTTATCGTTCATCGTCTCCATTGGGTAAACATATGCGCTTGTCGGAATACGCGAGTTTAATTGATCAGGCAAGTAAAATGGACGTTTTACAGGTGGCTTTGGGTGGAGGAAATCCCAACCAACACCCTGAATTTATCAAGATTTTGGAATTGACAAGGAAGTCGGGCATTATCCCTTCTTATACTACCAACGGAGAAGGAATGTCAGATGCAATCTTGGAGTCTACCGCTGAGTATTGTGGTGCAATGGCGGTAAGCTATTATCCATCAAATGGAAATGATTTTTATGACAACTTGTTTGCCCGATCTAGCGATTTTCAGATAAAGACCAACCTGCACCTGATTATTTCGACGAGCACTGTTGATGACATAGAATTCCTTTTGGAGTATCCACCATCATGGTTTGATAAAGTGAATGCTTGCGTTTTTTTGAGTTATAAGCCCGTGGGACGTGGAATAGGACAAGGTGATAAAGAAATTTTAAGTTGTGAAAGAGCAGAGGAGTTCTTCAGAAAAGTGTCTAAAACCAGTAAGAAAATCGGTTTTGACAGTTGTTCGATTTCAGGCATCGCACGCTGGCTGGATGTCCGCTCCGAATTTGTTGAAGCATGCGAAGCCGCAAGGTTTTCGGCGTTTATCAACGAGGATTTAAAGATGTATCCTTGTTCGTTTATGGTAAATACTGAACAATTTGGAGACTTGAGAAAAGAGAGGATGGTGGATATATGGCAAAAACACCCAGCTTTTGTTAGGCATAGGGAAGCGATTTGTCAGAATTCATGTACTGGTTGTGTTCATCAAGCTGTGTGTAAAGGAGGGTGTGTGTTTATGCCTGAAATCAACCAATGTAAGTATGAATGACTCTATACCGACTTGAGTTGAGGTCAAAGACAGCCTCTTCAAACAACCGACTCTCCTCGTACTTTGGATGTAAAGTATCCTGAATATGCTCTCCAAGGGCAAAAAGAAGTTTGTGGAATACAATTCTAATCGAATAGCTGGGCTTTCCTCTGTGAAAACATTATTCATTTTTCTAATCTATGGCTAAGAATATTTTGGTTACTGGACTTATTTTGGGGAACGAAACAGAAATGTGTTCTTGCTGTGATATCAATTTAGAGTGGTTATATCAGCGCCCTTCCGATTTGTTATGGGCAGATAAGGTGGTGGTAACCCAAGCTGAATGGGATTTAATTGTTAGTGATACAGACACAGCCACGAGGAAGGCAACTAAACTTATTTTTGAACGTTTGCAAGCAGAAGGACTTGTACAGATTATTTCAGATGCGGTTATCAGCCCATCAAGAGCCGAAGTTATCCTTAAGAACATTGAGGCCGATTTGGAATATATAGAAGATTTATATACAGAATCAGAAGATGAGCATGATCCTATTTTGAAAATGGGGCAGTATCAGTTCTGTGTTCCTCGCTTGTGGACACTTTATGCTGCTATTGAGTTGTCTTGGTTGTATGATGCAAGTTTCTCTTTGGAGCAAGATGAACTTGCCTATTTATTGGCACTGATTCCTAGGAAATATAACAAGGAAATATCCGCTGGACGGAATTTGGCAATAGATGAAGTGTTAAGTCTCTATCTTCCTTCCATAGAACTAGGGCACTCATATTTAATTGATTCCGAACGAGGATGGTGCTCCAAATGCGTTCGTGAGAAAGGTTGTTCGAATAATTATCTAATACAAATCGAGAAACAGCTGGAGTCGATTTTAGCCCTTCGCCAATATGATGAGATTCGCATGACTTGTGAGATTATGGATAGAATATGTGAAAGGAGCATGATGCAAGGTCATGTTTTAACCGGCGATGAGTTATGGGATGATTTACAAGAAGAAGCGAAAAAGACGGAAAAAACCATAAAACAGAAACTCCACAAAATAAAACGTTGGAGAAAGATATCGTCGTATGTTTCAATTGGATTAGGTGCGGCATCTTTTCTTAATCCATTATTGGGAGCAGGTGCTGCGGTTCCTGCCGTTGCGAGTCAGTGTCTTTCATCATACGAAGATTATTTAAAGAAAGAGAGTAGTTGGGTGAATTTTGTAAGTAATCCGGAGGTGGTTTTGAAAACTGGAATTGTTTAGCACAAAACACATAAGTGATTTCGTATCTGAAGTGCTTGAGAAAGTTTTTGCAGTGGTTTTATCAAAAAAAGAAAAAAAGAGATGATAAACTTGTCAACGGATGAATCGCAAGTGACAGAGAAGAGCCTTAAGCTACGCGGTTTTTCAGAAGATATAGACTTGGTAAAGGCTGGGTTTCTTCCCTTAGATAGATTAAATCCTATCATCGAAGAAGTTGATGGATGGATAAAAGATGGTGGTTTACATCTGTTTGACAAGATGATGTCCTATTACATCTTGGGACATTGTTACAATGCGAGACGGTGTTTAACAATTAATCGAGCCAAGGCTAACTACAATGATTTATTGGTGTGGAAGGAGGTTTTTTGTTATCGCACTACGATGCAGTTGGTTAAGCAGGTGTGGAAGCGTAAACTTGTCGCCTTATACTCAACCGCTAATGGGATATGTTATCAAGCTCTTGTTCATCTTGGTGGATTATATGATCACTTTGGTCGTTTTCAAGAAGCACAGTTTCTTTGGCTGCGAGCCGGTCATCTGTTACCCGATGATTATATGTGGCGTTTTAACATCGGGTTTTCATTAGGTAGCACTCATGGCTATTATGAAAGGAGAGCAGAACCATTTGTGCTTGCTCATGCCAAATCAATACTGAAACAATATGTCAACAAGCCAGAAACCACTGTTTCAGCTATGGCATTATACGACAAAATCAAAGATTGGAAAACACCTATAATTACGGATGACAAGGATGTTGTTTATGAAGATAACGATGAGGGGCATTATAACAAATGGGTGAACGATTACTGGTTTCGTTTGAATTCCTATAATGACATAAATCCTCATTCATCTATTGCGCAGGATGACAGCTTGTATTTCGATGCGGTGTTTTCACCTAAAGAGGACCCAGAGTTTGGATACAGAATCTTTGCTTTACTAAATGAGATAAAGCAAGAATATGTGTCAGCGAGGTATTTGCTATATCGTTATTTTACTGAATCTGGCAAGCAGCATTTTTCAGATAAAGGGGTCAGACTATCGGATAATGCCGATTATTCCAATTATTCATTTCATATTGAGGTTGCCAAGTCAGCTTTTCGGGCATTGTATTCTTTGCTGGATAAGATAGCATACGCCTTGAACGAATACTTGGGGCTGGGAGTGACAGGAACAACTGTCAGCTTTAAGGATATATGGTATTCCGACAAAAAGAAACGGACATTAAGAACAAAGATTACAAACCTTGATACGGTTTATTCTTTGGCTGGATTATTGTTTATTAGGAATGATATCTTTGGAGAAGATGAGACATTTCTTCAGGATGAATCCACGCTAAGATTGAAAGCTGTTCGGAATGCCATGGAACATCGGGCCATTATCATAACAGATGATGATGAGTTTAACGATTCGGGATTGGCTTTAATAATGTCACGTGCGGAATTTGAGGATGTCGCCATGACTTTGATTAGTACTGTGAGACAAGCAATCTTCTGTTTTGTCAATACTGTAAATCACATTGAATACGACAAGAAAAAGTCTATTGAGGATGCTGGGCAAATGGTGATTTCACAATCTGTTTTTACTTTTGATGATAAAGACAAAGTTTAGCGTTTAAAGCATATAACAACTATGTCAACCACCCTAAAATACGCCTTTCGTATCACTCACATCAACAATATTCCGTATGTTTTACAATGCGGTTTGGTGCGGGCTGACTCGCCATTGCGAGCCGATGACTTCATCAGTATCGGCGACCCTCAAATTATCCAAGTCCGTGGCGAAAGGGAGGTGAAGGGTTTTCCTTTCAACGTTCTTCTGCTTATTTGTCCATCAATCGAATCCCCGCCTTGGCGGTGGTTTCCCATTTGGTTTTGAGGTTGGAGTGTATTTGCCGAAGGCGGTTATTGAATGGATTAAATGGAGGGAAGTTGGTGGTTCGATGATCGTTTCGTGGTAAGGAAAAATGATGGATAAGGATGATTGTTTAGTGTTAATCAGAAGGGTTCGTTGATTAGAAACCGATTAGTGGTATATTTTCAACTTTAAAGTTGAATTCGTTTTGTCGATTCGGTTTTTCTTTTTATCTTTGCATAATTATCCTTTCAAAACAAATGAACCATGATTGTGAATAGTCCTATTACCGGCAAGCCTATGAGGGTTGTTTACCAGCCCGATGTTTGGCCCTTTAGAGGGAAGGAGTACCCGTATGTTCATATTGCTTTTCGCGATGAAGAATCGGGAGAGCAGTTTACCACGGATGAGAGCGACACTGCTTGTTATCTGCAGGCCACCAATCAATACCGTGCCGAATACGGCATCCCTTATGCTGATGAAATCGTCGCCTTGCGTGAGCGTTATGGGTTGAGTGCCTCCAAAATGGCTGTCATTCTTGGTTTTGGAGCCAATCAGTATCGCCTTTATGAAATGGGAGAGGTGCCAAGCGAAAGCAATGGAAAAATGATTCGTTCCGCTTCCAATCCAAAGGTATTTCTTGACTTGGTACATGGGTCGAGACATCAGCTCTCAGAGAAAGAATACGATAAAATATGTTCGCAAGTTCAAAATGTAATAGCCGATTCAGAGGCATTCCATAATGAACAAATGGCCATACAACGACTATTCCTGTGTGAAAGAGGGCTGTGCAACGGCTTTGCCCCTTTGTCAACGAAAAGATTGAAGAACCTGTTGCTCTATGTTCTAGGACAGGTGGGTGACACCTTCCAGACCAAGATGAACAAGATCCTCTTTTATATTGACTTTCTGTCCTATCGTGAAAGAGGAATGGCGATCTCTGGACTTGCATACAATGCCATTGAATTTGGTCCTGTCCCACAGAGATGGGATAGAGTTTATAGCGCCTTTGACGAAGTGGTGCAGCAGCCCCGTTTGGTTTATGATCAAGAATGTGTGGCACTTACCACCAAGACTCCCGCCGATACCGCCTGTTTTGAAGCTAGGGAACTTGCCATCATTGACACGGTGTGTGCCAAGTTGAAAGACATGAACGCTCACGATATCTCAGCATTGAGCCACGAGGAACCTTCATGGAAGAATCATCTTCACTGTCCTGAAACAATACCTTATCCAGAAGCATTCAGCCTTGTTGCCCTGTAATTATTAAAAACATGACTATAACAGCTGAATACTTTTATTTTCAAATTAAGTAAATAATGCTCCCATCCAATAATCATAAGTCCAAAGCCAATAGTTACCTGATCCAATTCCTGCTGATCACCAGTTGCTTCGCACTATGGGGCTTCGCCAACGACATCACCAACCCGATGGTGAAGTCGTTCTCGAAGATCTTCCGAATGAGTGTCACCCAAGGCTCACTGGTGCCGATTTTTTTTGTTGTTTTGACTTATTCGCTTTTTAATACATGAAAAAAGTTTTCGTCTCGGGTTGTTACGACCTGCTTCATTCAGGGCATGTAGAGTTCTTTAGACAAGCTGCCCAGTATGGGAAACTGTATGTGGGTATCGGCTCTGATAATACCATCCTGGGCTACAAGAAACACAAACCGCTCTATGGTGAGCAGGAACGGCTTTTCATGGTGAAAGCCATCCGCTATGTGGAAGATGCTTTTATCAATGCAGGCAATGGCATTATGGACTTCGTGCCTACGGTAGAGGCATTGCGTCCTGACGTGTTCGTGGTTAATAGCGATGGCGACACACAGGAGAAACGCCGTTTCTGCGAAGAACGGGGAATCAAATACATCGTATTAGAGCGGATCCCCCAAGAGGGGCTTACAGCTCGATCGAGTACGGACCTTAAAAAACAGTCATGCCAGATTCCGACAAGACTAGATTTAGCTGGCACCTGGATTGACCAGCCTTACGTGAATTGTTTTGCCCCAGGATGGGCCATCACGATATCACTCGAGCCGACTTTCGAGGTTAGGGAACGTTGTGGATTGTCAACCTCCACAAGGAATATGATTCGAAAGATATGGCCAATGCATCTTCCCAATATGGATCCTGAGATGCTGGCAAAATTGGTGTTCTGCTTTGAAAATGATCCGGAACGTCACGATGGCATCATCAGTGGTGCACAGGACAGTATAGGCATCTGTGTTCCTGGACTGTGCCGCCATTGGTACGACCAGCATTATTGGCCGGAACGGATAGAAGTCTGTAGTGACGAGGATATCCTGCTTTGGCTGGAAAGCCATCTCGTGATGATTCCTATGGAGCCGCGTCGTCCCGGTTGCTCGGTAGTGGAGGGGAAAGACATCAAAGAAACCAAAGTAAAAGCTTTGGCTAATGCCGCGAATGATTGCTGGGAAGCGATTATGAAGAAAGACCTTCAAGGTTTCGCTTCCGCCTACAAAGCCTCATTCGAAGCCCAAGTGGCTATGTTCCCCGCCATGATCCAAGGTTCGGTGCAAAGCTATATCAATCAATACAAAAATCAAGTCCTGGCGTATAAGATGCCTGGCGCCGGTGGGGGAGGCTATCTCGCTTGCGTAGTCGCTGATGCGGATGCCTTCGCTCAAACCCATCCCGAATCCATCCAGTTAACCATCCGTCGTCCGTAAATCTCAATTTTTTAGTTCCCCATGAAGCGTTATTGTCAAACATTAGAACTCAGTGAAGATGACGAGTTGATCCGTCAATACATAGAGGTCCATGCCCATGTGTGGCCAGAAATCCAAGAGGGCATCCGAAGTGTCGGAATCCTCGACATGCAGATCTATAGGCAGGGGCGTAACCTTTTTATGATAGTCGATACCATTGATGACTTCGATTGGAATGCTGACAATGCACGTTTGGCACAACTTCCTCGTCAGGCGGAATGGGAGGCTTATGTAGCTCAATTTCAGGGTTGTGATCCTAATGCGCCATCAACAGCAAAATGGCATCTAATGGAAAAGATTTTCGAATTGGAGAAATGAAACATAACACCATATTAAGAGACAAGAATGGGGTCAGCTACCTCATCCCTTTTATTCTGATTACCAGTTGCTTTGCATTGTGGGGCTTTGCCAATGATATCACCAATCCCATGGTGAAATCGTTTTCGAAGATCTTCAGGATGAGCGTTACGGAAGGATCACTGGTGCAAATGGCCTTTTATGGAGGCTATTTTGCCATGGCACTCCCTGCGGCCTTGTTTATCAAACGTTTCAGCTATAAGACAGGGGTGCTGATGGGGCTTGGGCTATATGCCTTGGGCGCCCTGTTGTTCATCCCTGCAGCAAAGGTTGGAAACTATTATCCTTTCTTGCTGGCCTATTTCATCCTCACCTGTGGATTGTCGTTCCTTGAGACGAGTGCGAATCCTTTTGTCCTTTCTATGGGGGACCCGGAAAGCGCTACCAGGCGACTCAACTTGGCACAGTCGTTCAACCCTATCGGCTCCCTCTGTGGGATGTGGGCTGCAGTGCATTTCATCCAGTCGAAGATGAATCCTATGGATACGGTTGAACGTGCAACCTTGGACGATGCTTCGTTCGAAGCGGTGAAATCCGCAGATCTTGCCGTGGTGGTACGTCCGTACGTTATCATTGGTATTGTACTTCTGGCGGTTTTTGCCTTGGTTTTGTTGACGAAAATGCCTAAGAAACAAATTGACGTCCGGGGCGTTTCGCTTGCTTTCGGTCCTACCTTAAAGCGCTTGCTTGCCAATAAACGTTATAGGGGGGGAGTGGTCGCCCAATTCTTCTATGTAGCAGCGCAGATCACCTGTTGGACCTTCATCATCCAATATGGGACAGCAGTCTTCATGGGCGAAGGGATGCCGGAACAAAACGCAGAGATCCTTTCGCAACGCTTGAACATTATCGCCATGGTGCTGTTCTGTGTTTCGAGATTCGTGTGTACCTTCCTTTTGAAATATGTGAAGCCAGAACGACTTTTGGCTTGTTTCGCTACTGCAGCCATGGCATTGACAGTGATGGTGATCACTGTGGGAGGCCGTTTTGGGGTGTACTGCCTTGTTGGCGTCTCCGCTTGCATGTCGCTGATGTTCCCGACCATCTATGGGTTGGCACTCAAGGATGTTGGTCCTGATGCCGAGATCGGCTCCGCTGGACTCATCATGGCCATCCTTGGCGGTTCTGTCATGCCGCCCCTTCAAGCAATGATCATTGACAGAGGCTATATGGCTTTGTCATTCATTGTACCGCTTTGCTGTTTTACTATAGTACTCTTATACGCAATACGTTGCAGTAAGTTAATTAAACAAATACTATAATATGAGAACTGCTTTAATCACCGGAATCACCGGCCAGGACGGCTCCTTCCTCGCAGAGTTTCTGCTCGAGAAAGGTTACGAAGTGCATGGCATCATCCGCCGTTCTTCATCGTTTAATACAGGACGCATCGAACATCTCTATCTCGACGAATGGGTGCGCAATATGAAAAACAAACGCTTGCTGACCCTGCATTATGGCGACATGACGGACTCTTCGTCACTGGTACGGATCATCCAAAAGGTACAACCCCAGGAGATCTATAATTTGGCAGCCCAAAGCCATGTGAAGGTCTCGTTCGACTGCCCGGAATATACTGCCGAAGCAGATGCCGTGGGAACATTGAGGCTCCTGGAAGCGGTACGTATCCTGGGCATGGAAAAGAAGTGCCGTATTTATCAGGCCTCCACTTCGGAATTGTTCGGAAAAGTCCAGGAGGTTCCACAGAAGGAGACGACGCCTTTTTATCCGCGTTCCCCTTACGGCGTGGCCAAACAATATGGTTTTTGGATCACCAAGAACTACCGCGAAAGCTACGGCATGTTCGCCGCCAACGGCATCCTCTTCAACCATGAGTCAGAACGCCGCGGTGAGACTTTTGTTACCCGTAAGATCACCTTCGCCGCCGCTCGTATCGCTCAAGGCTTCCAGGACAAGCTCTACCTCGGTAACCTCAATGCCCTCCGTGACTGGGGCTATGCCAAGGACTATGTGGAATGCATGTGGTTGATCCTCCAACAGGACGAGCCAGAGGATTATGTCATCGCCACAGGAGAATACCACTCCGTGCGCGAGTTCTGTACTTTGGCCTTCCAACGCGTCGGCATCGACCTCCGCTGGGATGGGGATGGCGTCGATGAAAAGGGTATTGATACCGCCACAGGAAAGGTGCTCGTGGAAGTCGATCCGCGCTTTTTCCGTCCCGCCGAAGTGGAACAGCTGCTTGGCGATCCCACAAAGGCTAAGACAAAACTTGGCTGGAACCCGAGAAAGACTTCATTTGAAGACCTCGTCAAGATTATGGTTGATCACGATATGAAGAAAGTGCGTAAGTTGCACCGGAATAACGAAGACAATGAATAAAGACAGTAAGATTTATGTGGCAGGTCACCGCGGCATGGTCGGAAGTGCCATTGTCCGTGAACTGCAACGGCAAGGCTATACCAATATCATTACCAGAACCCATCAGGAACTCGACTTGACCCGCCAAGATCAGGTGGAAGCATTCTTTGCCGCCGAGAAGCCCGAATACGTGTTTCTGGCTGCGGCTAAGGTGGGCGGCATCGTAGCCAACCAAAGTGCCTTGGCGGACTTCATGTACGAGAACATGATCCTTGAGATGAACGTCATCCATGCGGCCTGGAAGAACGGCTGCAAAAAGCTGGAATTCCTCGGCTCCTCTTGTATCTATCCGCGGATGGCGCCCCAGCCGATGAAAGAGAATTGCCTGCTCACCAGCGAATTGGAGAAGACCAACGAGGCCTACGCCCTGGCGAAGATCTCTGGACTGAAATACTGCGAATACCTGAACCGTCAGTATGGCACTGATTATATCAGTGTGATGCCCACCAACCTCTATGGCCCCAACGACAACTACCATCCGGAGCACAGCCATGTGCTGCCGGCCTTGATACGCCGTTTCCACGAGGCCAAAGTCAACGGGCTGAAGTCGGTGACCTGCTGGGGTGACGGATCGCCCCTTCGGGAGTTCCTCTATGTCGATGACCTCGCCAACCTCTGTGTCTTCCTGATGAACCACTACAGCGGAAACGAGACCGTTAATGCTGGCACAGGCAAGGAACTGACCATCAAGGCCTTGACGGAATTGGTTGCCAAAGTTGTAGGCTATGAAGGCGAGATCCTTTGGGACACCACCCGCCCCAACGGTACCCCGCGTAAGCTCCTCGACGTAAGCAAAGCCAAAACTCTTGGCTGGACCTACAAGACTGAACTGGAAGACGGCATCCGCATGGCCTATCAAGATTTCCTTAATAATCTCATGAGAGCGGAACGTTAATCTAACTCCGCATTCCAAATTCATAATTAATCTACTATGCGCACCCTCCTCATCACCGGCGGCGCTGGATTCATCGGATCCCATGTCGTCCGCCTCTTTGTAAACAAATACCCCGAGTATAAAATCATCAACGTTGACAAGCTTACCTACGCGGGTAACTTGGCCAACCTGAAGGACATCGAAGATCGTCCGAACTACCGTTTCGTCAAGGCAGATATCTGTGACTTTGAGACGATGCTTCAGCTGATGAAAGATGAACAAGTTGATGGTATCATCCACCTCGCAGCAGAGAGTCATGTGGATCGCTCCATCAAGGATCCCTTCACCTTCGCCAAAACCAACGTCATGGGCACCTTGAGCCTCCTTCAGGCAGCGAAGACGGTGTGGGAAATACGGAATGCGGAATTCGGAATTCGGAATTCGGAATTAGCCTCCGGAGGTAATAATTCCGCATTCCGCATTCCGCATTCCGCATTCCTTTTCTATCATATCAGCACTGACGAGGTCTATGGCGCGCTTCAACTTACCCATCCTGAGGGTATTAATCCTCCTTTCACTACCAAAGCAAGTAGTGGACAACATCACCTTGCTTATGGTGAGAAATTCTTTACGGAAGAATTGAAATACCAACCCCATTCGCCTTATAGCGCCTCTAAAGCTTCTAGCGACCATTTTGTGAGGGCCTTTCACGACACCTATGGTCTGCCGACCATCATCACGAACTGTAGCAACAACTACGGTCCATACCAATTCCCAGAGAAGCTTATCCCATTGTTTATCAATAATATACGTCAACGTAAACCGCTACCGGTCTATGGCAAAGGCGAGAACGTGCGCGACTGGCTCTACGTGGAAGACCATGCCCGTGCCATCGACCTGATTTTCCATCAAGGCAAGGTGGGGGAGACCTACAATATCGGGGGCTTCAATGAGTGGAAGAACATTGACCTCATCAAGGTGCTGATCAACACGGTGGACCGCCTATTGGGTCGTCCCGAGGGCGCTGATATGGACTTGATCACCTACGTCACCGACCGTGCCGGTCACGACTTGCGATATGCCATCGATAGCACGAAACTTCAGCGAGAATTGGGATGGGAGCCCAGCCTCCAATTTGAGGAAGGAATAGAGAAGACGGTGCTGTGGTATTTGGAACACCAAGACTGGATGGATAATGTTACCAGTGGTGACTACCAAAAGTATTATGATGCCATGTATGGCAATCGTTAAAGTAGTCAAAAACCTAATTTTTGTTTGGTTTCAATGATTATTTTTTCGTATTTTTGCAGGTTTTATAACGCGTGTGTGAGAACGCGTCTATAAATTACTCATAGCTAGCCTTTTGTCATCACTGAACTGTGACTGACGAGGCGAAGCTGTGGGGAACGGTAAGATTGTAATTTCAATTTTTTATACTATGCTAAACAACAAAGTAGTTCTCATTACCGGAGGTACAGGATCCTTCGGTAAAAAGTTCGTTGAAGTGATCCTGCGTGATTACCCGAACGTGAAAAAAATCATCATCTACTCACGCGATGAGTTGAAACAATATGAGTTGAAACTGAAGTATCCGGAGAAAAAGTATCCGATGATCCGATATTTCATTGGTGATGTGCGTGACTTGGAGCGTTTGACTCGTGCCTGCGAAGGCGTAGATGTGATTATCCACGCAGCTGCCATCAAACAGGTAGATACTGCTGAGTACAATCCTGAGGAGTGTATCAAAACCAATGTTCATGGTGCACAAAATGTTATCAAAGCTGCTTTGGCTTGCCGCGTGCATGATGTGGTCGCCCTTAGTACGGACAAAGCATGTGCTCCCATCAACCTCTATGGCGCCACCAAGTTGACCAGCGATAAACTTTTCACCGCAGCAAATAACATCAAAGGTTCAAAAGATATTCGTTTCTCCGTGGTTCGTTATGGCAATGTCATGGGCTCACGCGGTTCGGTCATCCCATTCTTCATGAAACTTCGTGACCAAGGCGCTAAAGAGATTCCTATCACTGACATGCGTATGACCCGTTTCAATATCTCATTGGAAGCTGGTGTGGCTATGGTAATGTATGCCATCGGTCATCACCTGGGCGGAGAGATCTTCATCCCCAAGATTCCGTCCTATCACATCAAAGATGTGGCTACAGCCATCGCCCCCAATATTCCCCAAGTGGAAGTGGGAATTCGTCCTGGTGAGAAACTCCATGAAGAGATGATTACGGTTACTGATGCTTTGGATACCGTTGACTTGGGCAAATACTATATTATCCTTCCTTCTGTGTCGTTTATGTATTCCCGTGAGGAATTTATCAAGCATCACAATGCCAAACCAGTTCCGGAAGGCTTCCATTATAGTTCGGATAACAACACTGATTGGGAGACTGTTGAGAGTATGCGCGAGAATATTCGCAAATACGTTGATCCAAATTTCGTGGTAAAATGATAACCAAACCAATTCCTTACGGACACCAGCACATCACCCAAGAGGATGTGGATGCCGTCGTTGCGGCATTGAAGTCCGACTATATGACCCAGGGTCCGCGTATCGGCGAGTTTGAGAAACAGTTCGCCGACTACCTGGGCTGCAAGTACGCTTGCATGGTCAGCAACGGCACCGCCGCACTGCACCTCTGCGCCATGGCCCTCGACATCAAACCGGGCGACAAGATCATCACCACGCCCATCACCTTCGTGGCCTCAGCCAACGGCTTCCGCTACCAAGGTGCCGAGGTGGTGTTCTGCGATATCGACCCTAAGTCGTTCTTGATGGACCTCGACAAGCTGGAACAGCTCCTGAAAGCCTCGCCCAAAGGGACCTACAAGGCTGTCGTCCCCGTGGACTTCGCAGGCTATCCCATCGATGAGGAACGGCTGCGCAACCTCGCCGACGAATACGGATTCGCCATCGTGGTGGATGCCTGCCATGCCCCCGGAGGGAGCTTCATCGACAGCAAAGGGGAGAAGCAGATGGTGGGCAACTGCAAATATGCCGACCTTACCGTGTTCTCATTCCACCCCGTCAAGCATATCGCCACCGGCGAAGGCGGCGCCGTGACCACCAACCGTAAAGACCTTTACGACAGAGTGGCGCTGTTCCGTACCCATGGCATCACCAAAGACCCCGCGCTACTGGAAAAGAACGACGGCGGCTGGTACTATGAGATGCAGGAACTGGGATACAACTACCGCATCACCGAGATGCAGGCCGCCTTGGGCATGGGCCAGCTGAGACGCCTCGACTGGAGCATCGCCCGCCGTAACGAGATCGCCGAGAAATATGACGAGGCCTTCAAAGGTACCTCGGTGAAGACACCCTTCCGCGCCCAAGGCCTTGTCCACGCCTTCCACCTCTACATCATCCAAGTGGATCCCGCCAAGCGCAAAGGCTTGTACGACCACCTGAGGGCCAACAACATCTACTCCCAAGTGCTCTATATCCCCGCCCATACCATGCCTTACTATAGGCAGTTCGGCTGGAAAGAAGGCGACATGCCGGTCGCAGAGGATTATTACACCAAATGCCTGGCCTTGCCGATGTTCCCGACCTTGACCGAAGAGGAACAAGACTGGGTGATTGAAAAAGTTAAAGAATTCATGCAATAATGAAAACGCTGTGTATCATTCCGGCGCGAGGCGGTAGCAAACGAATCCCCCGCAAGAACATCAAACCTTTCATGGGAAAGCCGATTATGGCGTACTCCATTGAAGCAGCTTTGGCGTCTGGCGTCTTTGACGAAGTGATGGTGTCCACCGACAGTGAGGAATTTGCCGAAGTGGCTCGCCAATATGGGGCAAAAGTGCCTTTCATGCGTTCCGAAAAGACCTCCAATGACTATGCCATCACCGCGGATGTCATCAACGAAGTCCTTTCCATGTACCATGATCGGGGACAGGACTTTGATGTGATTTGCTGTCTGTATTCCACGGCTCCTTTTGTGACCCCAGAACGGCTTAAGGAAGCATACGCATTACTGGGTGACGAGGTGGATGCTTCGTTTACGGTGGTGGAGTATTCCTTCCCCGTGCAGCGAAGCCATAGGATCGATAAAGATGGCTACATACAAATGGTGCATCCGGAACATTACGCTACCCGCTCGCAAGACCTTGAAAAGACCTACCATGATGCTGGACAGTTCTATTTTGTAAAGACCGCTACGTTCAAATCAGAACGGGTTTTATGGTGCAAGCGCACCAAACCGCTTGTCTTGTCAGAACTTGAAGTGCAAGACCTTGATACAGAGACCGATTGGAAGTTGGCGGAATTGAAGTATGAATTGATCCATAGGAAATAGTTTTATGCCTTCGTACGTCTGTTTGAAGCAACAAGAACAACACCTCGGTGGATACTCCATCGTTCCGCTTCGCTATGAGGACCGATTCCTTATCATGAAGTGGCGCAATGAACAGATCTATCATCTACGTCAGGCAAGGCCGCTTACGGAAGATGACCAGCAGCGGTATTTCGATAATGTGGTCTCCAAACTGTATGACAATCCGAAACCTGAACAGATCCTTTTCTCTTATCTGAAAGATGGTGCATGTATTGGCTATGGCGGCCTGGTCCATATCAATTGGATCGACCGTAATGCGGAGATCTCTTTTATCATGGACACCGGTCTTGAAGCAGCGCATTTTGCCGAGCATTGGAGCAACTATCTAACCATGCTCAAGGAAGTGGCTTTTGCTGAGTTGAACTTGCATAAGATTTACACATACGCCTTTGACCTTAGGCCTCATCTTTATACCATGCTGGAAGCCAATGGCTATACTCGCGAAGCAACCTTAAAGGAGCATTGCTTGTTTAATGGAGTCTATAAGGATGTTGTTCTTCATGCCTTGTGGAACGATCGTTACGATATCATCAATTATGTGGATTGTACCCCTGAACAGCAACGAGAGATCCTGGCCTTGAGAAATCGAGACGATGTCCGAAAGTGGATGGTAAATACAGAGATTATTTTGGAGGAGAGTCACTTCAAATTCGTTGAGAGTTTGAAAGGCAACTTGAATCGACTCTACTTTGCCATTTATAAAGAGGGACGATTGATGGGAACCTATAACTTGACTAACGAGGGGAATGGGGTTTGGGATCGGGGTATTATCGCCAACCCCGACATGCAAGGAACAGGGCAAACCGAGAAATGGGAACGCCAAATTTTGGGTAACCTGTCTCACTACGCCATTCAAGCTGTTTCCGCCAAGGTGAAGCCGGACAACAAGAGATCGATCAGCTATCACGAAAAAATAGGCTTCAAAGAACAAAACCGGGACAAAGATTACATCTATTATATTTTGCGATTATCATGAGCAAGACATTCATCATTGCTGAACTATCGGCGAACCACAACGGCAGTAAACAGGTGGCCTTGGACAGTATCAGGGCTGCCAAGAAAGCTGGCGCGGATGCCATCAAGATTCAAACCTACACAGCAGATACATTGACGCTGAATTGCGATGCACCTGATTTCAGACTAGGTAAAGGATTGTGGGAGGGCGAAACGTTCTATACGCTATATCAAAAAGCCTATACCCCTTGGGAGTGGCACGAGGAGATTTTCCGCGTGGCTCGTGAGGAAGGACTGGTGTGCTTCTCTACACCGTTCGACAAGACGGCCGTGGACCTTTTGGAGGAATTGAATAATCCCATCTATAAGATTGCCTCCTTTGAAATCACGGATATCCCGCTGATTAAATACATAGCCACCAAACACAAACCTGTGATTCTTTCCACAGGGATTGCCATGGAAGAGGACATCCAATTGGCTCTGGATACGCTCCGCGGTGAAGGCTGTAACGATATCACCCTGTTGAAATGCACCTCGGCTTATCCTGCCCCTATCGAGGATGCCAACCTGCTCACGATCCCTGACATGAAACAGCGTTTCGGCGTGAGGGTCGGTTTGAGTGACCATACGGAAGGCGCCACTGTCCCCATGGCAGCCGTAGCTCTCGGAGCGGAAGTCGTGGAAAAACACTTCATCATCGACCGCTCCATCGGAGGCCCCGACAGCGCATTCTCCATGGAGGCCCATGAGTTCAAAGCCATGGTGGAAAGCATCCGTCAAGTGGAAAAGGCGCTTGGAACCGTGAAGTATCCCACTGATCCTTCCAAGATCAAAGGCCGTGACTATTGCCGCTCACTATATGTCGCAGAAGACGTGAAAGCAGGGGAGTTGATCACAGAGAAAAATGTGAGGAGTGTTCGGCCTGGTTATGGTGCCCATCCCAAATATCTTGCTGAAGTGATTGGAAAACGTTTTGCGACAGATCACAATAAAGGGGAGAGGTTTTCGTTGGATATGGTTATTTGAAATTTAGACTGATTATGGAAGAATATATTAAATTAAGAGATATCCCATCCCAATGGGGTTTGAAAAAAGGAGATAGGGTTTTTATCTCCTCCGACATCACGGCACTGGGTGAGGCGTGCTTGGAGCATGGCGACAGGTTCAAGCCGAACGACTTGCTGGATGCCGTCATCGAAGCTGTGGGCCCGGAAGGTACGATACTGCTTCCTACCTACAACTGGGACTTCTGCCATGGGGGAACCTTCGACTACAACAAAACCAAAGGCAAAACGGGTAGTCTTGGCAATCTGGCATTGAAAAGACCGGACTTCAAGCGGACCCAGCACCCCATCTATTCATTCGCCGTTTGGGGAAAAGACCAGGAATACTTGTGCGGCCTTCAGAACAAATCATCATTTGAGGAAGACTCGCCTTTCGGGTATATGAACCGTTGTAAGGTGACCAATATTCTGATCAACGTCCCGTTTGAGCATAGTTTTACTTACGTGCATTACGTCGAACAGATGATGGAAAACAAATTGGAAATCCATTACCGTTATCACAAAGACTTCACCTCTTTATATAGGGATAAGGATGGTAACGAGGAGATGCGTACGTATTCCATGTTTGTGAGGTATCTTGATCTGGAACCGATTTCATCTGAGTCTCGAGGCAATTTGTTGAGAAATATGCTGTCGGAGGCGGGAACCATGAGCTCGTTCTTTATAAACGGTGTCGAATTCAAGAAAGTCGATATGGCTGCCAGTGTGCCGACCATTGTCGAATACCTTAAAGTCGGTCCCTATTACGGGAAGAAGTATAGTTTGAAATCATAAATAGATTGTTTCGATGCAAAAGGGACAAGTAATGTATGATCTTGCGGCTCGGATGTTTCCGATTTGCCGCAGTATCACGGGCGACGGCTTCCGTGAGAGCCTGAATATCATTCGGGAGATCGTTCCTGAAATCAAGGTTTTTGAAGTGCCCACCGGTACCCCGGTGTTTGATTGGACCGTGCCCAAGGAATGGAATATCCGCGGCGGTGGCATCTATCGCCTTAACGGTGAAAAGGTGGTCGATTTCAAAGACTCCAATCTCCATATTTTAGGCTATTCTTTGCCTATCAATGCCATTGTTAGCCGTGAAGAACTGCTGGAACATGTCTATACCCAACCCGAACAACCGGACTGGATTCCTTATGTGACTTCCTATTACAAGGAACGCTGGGGATTCTGTATGACAGAGAAACAAAAACAGTCCTTGCATGACGAACAATATCAGGTGATCATTGACAGTTCGCTCAAAGAGGGCAGCCTTACCTACGGTGAGCTGGTCATCCCTGGTGAGTCGGAAGAGGAAATCCTGTTCTCGACCTATCTTTGCCACCCATCCATGGCCAACAACGAACTGTCGGGACCTGTGGTTCAAACAGAACTGATCAACTATGTGAAACAGTTACCCCAACGCCGCTATACCTACCGGTTCGTCTTCATCCCTGAAACCATCGGTTCCATCACCTATTGCAGCCGTAACCTCGACGTGCTTCAGAAAAACGTGAAAGCGGGATTCGTGCTGAGTTGTGTCGGCGATGACAGGGCCTATTCCATTGTGGCTTCCCGTTATGGGAATACACTTGCCGACAGGGTCTTGCTGAATGTGCTCAAACACCATACGGAAGACAAGTATGTTTACTACTCCTTCCTGAAGCGTGGCTCCGACGAGCGTGAATACTGCGCTCCAGGCGTGGACTTGCCCGTTGTGGGATTCTGCAGGACCAAATACGGTGTCTATCCGGAATACCATACTTCGGCCGATGACATGAGCCTTATTTCTCCTGAAGGATTGCAGGGCGCCTACGAAGCGATGGTGAAAGTGATCGATGCCCTTGAATGGAATTACAACTACAGGGTGTTGTGCAAAGGTGAGCCTCAGCTGGGTAAACGTGGACTGTATCCCACCATCAGCCAAAAAGGATCGTATGACTCCGTCATCGCCATGAAGGATTTCCTGGCGTATGCCGATGGCAAAAACGATTTGATCGGCATCAGCGAAATCATCGGTCAGCCGATTGACCTGCTGATACCCATAGCAAAGAAAATGATGGACAACCAATTGGTTTGTAAATAATAATATTGAACAAATAAAAGAGTAGAATCATGGAAATTAAGGATTTTATCAAAAACTTAGTAGAGCAATTCGACGAAGTGGAACTTGAAGCGTTGACTCCGGAAACCAAGTTCAAGGAATTTGACGAGTTTTCATCGCTGACCATCTTGTCTATTATTGCCATGGCGGACGACGAATATGGCGTCAGACTGAAGGCAGATGATGTTCGTCAGGCAGAAACCGTTCAAGACCTGTTTGATACGGTGCAGTCCAGAATCCAAGGATAATCGACCGACATGAGTTATAATCCTTTCTCCTTACAAGGGAAAAAAGTGTTGGTTACCGGTGCGGGAAGTGGCATCGGTCGTGCCATCGCTGTTGTCGCATCCCAAATGGGCGCTTCGATAGTGATGGTCGATATCAGCAAAGAGGGGCTTGAACAAACGGGAGCGCTTCTTGACCATCCTGAGTATCAACATCAACAATTTGTTGTTGATCTTACGGATTCCGAGGCGATAGACGCTTTGGTTGAAAGCGTTGACGGTCTTGATGGTCTCGTGAATAATGCGGGCATACCGAATACCAGACCGTTGCAGATGATACGGGAAGAAGACTTTGACCGTGTGGTGGGACTCAATACCAAGGCTCCAGTGCTTCTGACCAACCTTCTTTATAAGAAGAAGAAATTGAATAAAGGCGCGTCCATCGTATTTACCTCTTCCTTGGCGGGACTCTATACCTTCACCCCGGCCAATGGCCTGTACTCCCTCTCCAAGAGTGCACTCACTTCCTATGCCAAAAGCTGTGCCGTGGAGTTCGCCGCAAGGGGCATCCGCTCCAACTGCGTCAATCCTTCGATGGTCAACACCCATCTGAAAGACAGCCTGTCTTTCTCCGAGGAAGAGTATCAAAAGGATATTGAGAAATACCCGCTGCGTAGGTATGCCGAGCCGGAAGAGGTGGCCAATGCCGTGATTTTCCTTCTGTCTGACGCTGCCTCCTATATCACCGGACATACCTTGTTGGTGGATGGCGGCCGTTCCTTAAAATAAGCTTATATGAACGCAATCATCACTGGCAGCAACAGAGGCATCGGAAAAGCCATGGTGGAGGCTTTCGCCGCCGCAGGCTACAATGTTTGGGCATGCGCTAGAAAAGCGACCCCTGAACATGAGACTTGGCTGAACGACACTGCCTCGCGCAACAACGTGCAAATCAAGCCGGTCTATTTCGAGATGAGTGATGCCGAGAGCGTTACGAACGGCATCAAGCAGATCCTGGATGAAAATGAGACAGTGGATGTGTTGGTCAACAACGCCGGTATCTCTACCGTTGGACTGTTGAGCATGTCGAAAGTAGAAGATATCCGCAAACTGTTCGAGGTGAATTACTTCGCCATGCTGCAAATCATCCAAAAGGTAGCTAAGAAGATGGCCCGCCAGAAGAAGGGGGTCATCATCAACATGGGCTCCATCGCCGGCATTGAACCCCAACCGGGCAAAATCGCCTACGGCAGCAGCAAGGCCGCCGTGATGTTGATGACCCAATGCCTGGCCAAAGAACTTGGCCCCATGGGCATCAGGGTCAACGCCATCGCTCCTGGTCCCATCGAAACGGAGATGATCCACCAATACAATGACGAGATGCTCGCCAAATTGGCCTCGGAATCGGCTTTGAGAAGACTCGGAAAAAGAGAGGAGATCGCTCAGGTGGCTTTGTTCCTTGCCTCTGAACAGGCATCCTATATTAATGGGGAAATCATAAAAGTTGATGGAGGTCGCTGATGAATAGAAAAATACTCAACGAAGAGGAAATCAAGGCGATGTGCAAGCGTATGCGGCTTCATGCCATGGACATGGCACTCGCCGCTGGAAGCCGTGGCGCCCATGTCAGCGGTAGTCTCTCATGCATCGAGATCTACGCCGTGCTCTATGGTGCCATCCTGAATTACGATCTCGACAACCTATTGTGGAACGATCGTGACCGCTTCATCGCCGGCAAGGAACATGCACGCTTGGCTGAGTTTCCTGCCAGGGCGGAAATGGGCTTCTATCCCGTAGAAGTGCTCAACTCATTCGAAGAAAACGATGGGCTGCTGGTGGGCCACCAACTCAAAAGGGAGATCGGCAACGAATACGGCTCGATGAGCCTGGGCATGGAGATGTCGTTCGTCGTCGGCAAGGCCATCATCGCCAAACAAACCCAACAAAAATACCATGTCTATTGCCTGCTGGGCGACGCCGAATGCGAGGAAGGCTCCGTCTGGGAGTCGTTCATCTCTGCAGCCCATTACAAACTCGATAATCTTACCGTCATTATCGACCGCAACTACATGTCGGTGGACGGTAATACCGAGGAACTGATGGCACAACTTGACATGCAAAAGAAAATGGAGGCCTTCGGCTGGGAATCGGTGACGATCGACGGCCACGACATCCACCAGCTTGTCGAAGCGTTGTCGCACAAGCCCCAAGGCAAGCCTTACGCCATTGTCGCCAAGACGGTCAAAGGCAAAGGCGTTTCATTCATTGAAAACAACAGATCATGGCACCAGTCGGTACTGAACGAGAACCAATACCGCCTGGCCGTGGAAGAAATACAGAAAGGATAAGTCATGGCCATTAATCCTGCATTGATCAAGGCTTACGCCAAATTGGGTCAGAAAGGTGCCGCCGCCGGCATCGGAATGATGGAACTGGCCAAGAGAGATCCTGACATGAGGGTCGTGGTCGCCGACAGCGTGGCTATCGCCAGCCTCGACCGTTTCTATACCAACTACCCCGACAGGGTCATCAACGCCGGCATCTCGGAGCAAAGCATGGTGGGCATCGCCGCAGGTCTTTCCTCTGAGGATGGACGCGCCGTGTATGCCTGTACCTACGCTGAATTCGTGGTGACCAGGGCGTTGGAATTCGTGCGCCATAACCTGGCCTACCATAACTTCAACGTGAAACTGGTGGGTAACTCCGCCGGCTTTGCCATGGAGACCCTCTCCATATCGCATTGGGCCACGGAAGACATCGCCTTTACAAGGGCGTTGCCGAACATGACCATCCTTTCTGCCGCCGACAGTCTGGAGGCCATCAAATGCGTCATCGCTGCACACGAGGTAAAAGGCCCCGTCTATGTGCGCCTTTCCGGCCTGCTGAATTGTCCTATCGTCTATGACAAGGATTTTGACTTCCAAGTTGGCAAGGCCAACGTCTTGCGTGAAGGGGAGGACGTGACCGTTTTTGCTACTGGCATGATGGTACGTGAGGCTTTGGATGCCGCAGCACTGCTGTCGTCCAAGGGCGTCAACTGCACGGTGATCGACATGCATACCATCAAACCTATGGATACGGATTGTCTCGACAAGGCGATCCAGTCGTCAAAGCTGTTGGTTACCGTTGAAGAGCACAGCGTAATCGGCGGATTGGGAGGCGCAGTGGCCGAATATCTGTCCGACAAGACCAACACGCCTCGTTTGGTGAGGATCGGTGTGAACGACTTTTTCTGCAAACTCGGTGACTTGCGGTTCTGCTGGGAGCAGCACGGACTGACAGCCCCGCAGATCGCTGAAAGGATAAACAAAGAAATCAACAAATAAACCATTTATTATACAATGACAAATCTAGAACAATACAAGAACGCCTTCGTGGAAGGCCTTGAGATTCCCCTGGAGGAAGTTGAAAATGCTACCATGGACAGCGTGGACAAATGGGATAGCATCGGCCAGATGAGCCTGATCGCCGTCATCGAGGATGCCTTTGGATTCGAGTTTGAACCTGACGAGGTGATGGCTTTCAATTCCTATAATGCTGGTATTGAGATTCTTAAGAATCATAACATCGAACTCTGATGCTTTTTGATATTGAGCATAAACCGTCATCAGCCTTGGCCGCCATCGACGATGGGGGAGGCCAACTGACCTACGGGGAATTGCTGGCTTTGCGTTCGGAATTGGCATCGCGTCTTCCTGAACGTGAATTGGTGTTTTGCCTTTGTGAGAACCGGGTCGCCTCTTTGGCCGGATTCGTAGTCCTTTACGATTGTAAAGACGTATGTCTGCTGCTCAACGCCGCCATTGACCGCGGATTGCTTGACAAGCTTTACGAGACCTACCATCCGTCCTACTTCTGGATGCCGGAAAGCAAGAGCACTGACTTCGGTTTTGAGATCGTCTGCGATTACAAAGGCTATGTCCTTTGCCGTACTGGAGAAAAGGCCCCCGTGATGCATCCTGAGTTGTCGTTGTTGATGACGACCTCGGGAACGACGGGTAGCCCCAAACTGGTGCGTCACAAATACGGTAACGTTGAGAACAATGCCAGGAATGTGGCCAAGGCCTTTGGCTGGACACCTGAAGACCGTGGCATCATTGACTTGCCCATGCAATATACCATGGGCCTTAACGTGATTTGTAGCCATCTGCAAGCTGGCGCCACCGTGTTGTTGGTGGCTGTGAGCTTGATGAATCCCAAGTATTGGCAGTTCATCAAAGAACACCAAGGGACCAACTTCACAGGTGTGCCTTTCAGTTATGAGATCCTGAATCGTCTTCGCTTCCAAAAGATGGACTTGCCCTACCTTACCACCATGGCAGAGGGTGGAGGCAAGCTCTCTGACACCTTGTTCGCTGCTTTCGCCAATTACGCCAAAGAGAAGGGTAAGCGCTTTTTTGCCACCTTCGGGACGACGGAGACCACGGCTCGTCTGGCGTTCCTTGCCCCTGAACAGGCCACATCCCATATCGGCAGCATCGGCAAGGCCATCCCGGAAGGGAAGCTGTATCTCGTGGACGAGCATGGCGCTGAAATCAACCAACCTGGAATGGAAGGCGAGCTTATCTATGAAGGCCCCAATGTCACCATGGGCTATGCCACCTGCATCGAAGACCTGACCCAAGGGGATGAGTTCTGTGGTGTCTATCATACCGGTGACATCGCCAAGAAAGATGCGGACGGCTGTTTCTACATCGTCGGCCGCATGAAGCGTTTCCTGAAACTCTTTGGCCTTCGCGTCAGCCTTGACCAAAGTGAGCGCATCATTTCAGAGCATTTTGGCATCGAATGCGCTTGCACGGGTGATGATACAAAGATGAGGATCTACATTACGAAAGAGGACCTCAAAGACAAGGTGAAGAAACTGATTTCCGAAAAGACCGGTCTGATCTCCACTTCGTTCGAGGTGAACTGCATCGATGCCATCCCGAGGTTCGATTCCGGGAAGATAAACTATAAGCAATTGAATTAAAAACATGGCTTTCTTAAAGATAGATAATGTGAATATCGCAGGCATTGCCGCCTGCGTTCCTCCAAAGATGGTGGAAAACAAAGACTCCGACTTGATCGAAGACAAGGAAGAGCTCAGAAGATATATTGAAACCACGGGCGTGGAACGTCGCTATATTGCCGAGGACGGCATTTGTTCCTCCGACCTATGTCTGTGCGCAGCGGAAAAACTGATCGCGGATGCCGGTTGGAACAAAGAAGAGATCGAGTGTCTCATCATGGTGACCCAGACCCCTGACTATATCTTTCCTGCTACCGCTTGCATTCTGCAACAACGGTTGGGATTATCCCAAAACTGCTTGAGTTTCGACATCACCATGAGTTGTCCCGGTTGGATTTATGGCCTTTCGGTGATGTCGTCGATGATGAGTGCCGGAAACTTGAAAAAAGGATTGCTGTTGGTGGGGGAGACCTCTACCAAGGCGAAGTCGCCCTACGATCGCGTGAACCTGTTGGCTGGTGACGCCGGAACCGCCACCTTGCTGGAGTTCAAGGAAGGTGCCAAACCGATGATGTTCAGCATGCACTCCGACGGAGAGAACTACAGGTCCTTGATCATTCCTGATGGTGGCTATCGTAATCCGGTGACTCCAGCCTCGTTTGAATACCATCTCTGCAAAGACGGTATCATGCGTAACCGTTTGAATGCAGATATGCAGGGCGACGACATCCTTTCGTTTGCCATGCATACCGCCCCGAAGTGTATCAAAAACTTGTTGGAACACTATGAGATATCCAAGGAAGACATCGACTATTTCTTGATTCATCAAGCCAACAAAATGATCAACAAGTTGATACAAAAACGCATGAAGGTCGAGGATGAGCGTTGCCCCTATAATATCGCAGACTTTGGGAACACCTCTTCCACCAGTATTCCGCTGATGATTGTTAGTAAACTGAAGAATGACATTGTAGGCAAGAAGGTGGTGGCCTGTGGTTTCGGCACCGGCCTGGCTTGGGGCGCCCTATACTTTGAGCCTGACAATGCGATGAAGGTGATTGATTTGCTGCACTATTCATTATAGAAGATGTCCGAACACAAGCAAAATACAAAACTGATGGCCAAGAATTCGGCCTTCATGTATATCAACATGGCCATCCGTATGCTTGTGGGATTGTACACCACGCGTGTCATCCTTCAAGCGTTGGGTGCCGAAGACTTCGGCATCTATAATGTGGTCGGTGGTTTTGTGGCGATGTTTTCTTTCATCTCCACTACTATGTCTTCTGCATCGATGCGCTTCTTCGCGTATGAGATTGGCAGGGGAGATATGAAGAAACTCAATGACTATTTCAACCAGACCATCCTATGCTACCTTCTGTTGGTTGCATTGTTATATGTAGTCTTCGAGAGTTTTGGAATTTGGTTTGTCAATAACAAGTTGGTTATCCCTGACAATAGGATGCATGCGGCGAATTGGATCTTCCAGTTTGCCATCCTCACTTTTGCCTTTCACATGATGGAGGTTCCATTTTCAGCGATGGCGGTGGCCAAAGAGAGAATGGTTACCTACGCCATTGTGGGACTGATTGATGCGTTCTTGAAACTGGGGATTGTTTTCGTGTTGTTGCATTTGAATGGCGATAAGTTGATTATCTATGCCATCATGCTGACCGTTATTTCAATGTGCAATTTCCTGTTCTATGTTATCTTCTGTCGTGTCAAATTCAAAGAAGAGACTAGAGTCAAACTGTTTTTCAACAAAGGCATGTTTAAGGAGATTGTTTCCTATTCAGGATGGTCGTTGTTTTGGACTTTGGCCAATGTGGCAAGAAGTCAGGGTATCAATATCGTTTTGAACATGTTCTTCACTCCGGTGGTGAACGCAGCACGAGGTGTTGCATATCAGATTAATAGTGCTGTAAACCAATTTGTTACAAGTTTTTATCAAGCGGTTCGTCCTCAGGTCACAAAACTGTCTGCCCAGCACGAATACAACAAGATGAAGAACCTGGTCTATAGTTCCTCGGTCATCAGTTTTTGTTTGGTGATGCTGGTGGCGATTCCCATCCTGATCAAAACACCTTATATCCTATCGCTGTGGTTGAAGGAAGTGCCGGAATATACCGCGGTGTTTACCCGATTGGTGATTGTGGTGGCCATGATTGACACCTTGGGCCACCCATTGACCACGGCAGTTTGTTCCACGGGGAAGATCAAATGGTTCCATATTGTGACAGGTAGTTTGCTGCTGTTGACCTTGCCGATTGGTTATCTGTTGCTCAAAATGGGTATGGAACCCAATGTTGTTTTTATTGTGTCAATTATCATGTCGTCGTGTGCACAGATTTCCCGTATGGTCTTCATGCACTCGATGTTTGGCTTTGAAATCAAAGAGTACTGCATGAAGGTGCTGCTTAAGGTTGCGCTGATTCTCGTTGTAACCTATGGCTTAACCAGAATGGTCTCCTATTGGCTGGATGACTCGTTCTTGACCTTGGTGTTGGTGTGTGTCGTCTCATGGGTTTGTACGTTGGTGTTGTGCTTTTATGTGGGGTTGTCAAAAAACGCCAGAATGGCGGCGAAGCATTATGTATTAAAGATTATTCGTAAAAAAAGTAAATAATAGGAACTTGAGATTACATGAAGAATAAACCATTGTTTTATTTCTATGCATTTTCGGTAATCTTGATGATGTGCTATTCTAACAATATGCTGTTTACATGGTATATTCCTAGAATGGTTATCATCGTCTTGAGTATTATTGCCCCGTTAATGTACATGAGTTTCACAAAATGTGATAACCGTGTTCCCAACGTGTTTTTATGTTTATTATGGGCAATAATCATCATGTATGTGGTGTTTACTCGAAGGATCTTTTCCTTTATTTCTTTGTTTAGGAAAATCGGTGAGTTATTGTGCGTGATATCCGTCATTCTATTGCCATCCGAACAAAAGAAAGAATTGTTGAGGATCGTCACGCTATGCTTGACAATCATTATAGCGATCTCATTGGTCCCTTGGATTCTTTACCTTTTAGGGGTACCCTTGCCTCACTCAGGACCGATACTGTTGGAGAATGGTTTCCACTGGGTCATGAATTACTACTTCTTCTTGTCTGGTGAGGAGCTCAACCCGTTAAAGTTCCCTCGTTTTCGTGGTATGTTCATTGAAGCAGGGCAAATTGCAACCGTTTGTGTGTTCTTGTATTTTGCCAATAATAAAAAGCTGCGTCTATGGCAGAAAATCACACTGATTGCCGCTATTGTCCTTTCATTCTCCTTGGCTGCATATTTGACTTTCATGCTCTGTTTTGCTCTTACTATCATTTTAAACCCCAGAAACAAATTCAAAATCATATCAACGGGTTTGCTTTTTGCAGTAGTCATAGGTGTATTGTCATACTTCAACAATCCCCAACATCAAAACAATGCATTCTATAATCTGATTGTTGAACGATTGTTGTATGATGAAGAGAAAGGAATCGCCGGAAACAACCGGTCGTCGGAATATGTGGAATACCGGTATGAACAGCTGATGAACTCAAAAGACAAATATATAGGACTTGGAAGGGAATTGAATTCAGCCTTTAGGACCAATGACAACTGGACGAATGATAGTTCGGGTATTAGGAAATTCATTATTTGGAATGGACTCATCGGAACGGCATTGGTCTTTTTGTATATGTTGGTACTCCTTCTCCAACACAGGTCATACGGTTCTTTCGTGATTTGGGTTTGTGTGGTTGCCAACTTCTTAGTCCGAGATTTGTTGTTGACCCCAATGTGGATGATCATAACCATATTAGGTGTATTTGTATTGCATCTTGACCGTTTGGAACAGAACGAAGAAGAAGCAGTAGAAGAAGAAACAAAAGAAGAAGCGTTAGTAACGCAATAGATTTCTAAAAATGAACGTATTCTACATTTGTTGTATTGCAGACCCATTTCTGGAAGTTGCAAAACGTCTGCAAAAGGAACATGGGTTGAATCCTGTATATTGGATTGCCGACAAGGCCACGATAAAGGAAGGGGACAATACCGAGCAATTGCTTAAGGAAGCCTTCCCTGATTGTATCTATCACGAGTATTATAGTGCTTGGCATGGCGTTTTCCCAAAAGAGATTGAGGAGATCGCCAATGATACTTATGTGGATGTGGATCTATTGAGACGGTTTTCTTCTGAAGAGATGCAGTCCTTCACCATGATGAACCGCTTGGATTATGACAGGAAGAGCTTCAACTATATGGAGCGTGAGCGGTTCTATATCCGTTTGGTGAAGTGCTGGTCGGCCTGTTTGGACCTGTTAAAACCTGATCTTGTAGTGGCGGCCAGAATACCACATCGGGTGTTCGACTATGTTTTGTATCTGTTGTGCCAGTATCGCAACATCCCCATGGTATCGTTTGAGTTCTCGGGGTCGTTCAAAAGGCTCTTGTTGTTGGATGAATTCTCGGATCCAGGTAGAATCCCCTCAATTCTCAAAGAAAGGTTTGATTATTATCTTGCCCAAAATAATCTTGACGAAAACAACTTGCCGGAAGACATCCTTGCGAATTATACTAGAACGAGATCGAATTACAAGGTCGCTCGTCCCGTATATATGAAAAAACATGATGCTCAGAACAAGCAGATCCTCAATCCGTTCTTCCTCATCAAAAGGTTTTTTACATCGAATCATTTCTTCGGTAAAAAAAGCATCTTTGTCAAGGGGTCTAAAACCAAGATCTACAAGAACCGTAAATATGGTATTGAGCACGCTGGTTTTGCCTTGTTGGACTGGTATCCCATGATATTCGCCGCCAATCGTTTTAGGAAAAAGCTGAGGGCTTTGTACGGTGAGTTGGCTAAACCTGTGGACACAAGTGTTCCTTATATCGTTCTCTATTTGCACTATCAACCGGAATCAACCACTTCGCCTAGGGGAGATATCTTTACAAACCAACAGCTTTGTATCGAAACGCTTTTGAAACACACCCCGGAGAATTGCATGATCTATGTCAAGGAACATCCGACGCAATTCATGAGCCATACCCTGGGCCAAACCAGCCGCATTGTTGATTTTTACAAAGATTTGAGCAAGTATTCCCGCGTGCGGTTGGTCCCCCTTGAAATGGATTCGTTTGCAATCATGCAAAATGCCAAGGCCGTGGTCACTGTTGCAGGTACCGTGGGTTGGGAGGCGCTGTTGCATCATAAACCTGTGATTGTTTTCGGTTTGTGCTGGTATGAAGCCATGAAGGGTGTCTTGAGGGTTTACGATGAGGAATCAGCCTCCAAGATTACTCCCTTCATTGAATCCTATCAGTATGACGAACATGCAATCTTGGCCTATCTGTTTGCCATATCAGACCTGTCATTCATTGCCTATCACTATGACGGCTTCCAGAATAACAAGGTGATCGCCAAAGAGGATTGCGTGAATAACATGGTTCAGGCTTTGGAACGTTATCTAGCTTCAAAAAATCTTATAAATCCAGTATAAAAATGAATTACTACACCATGCCAGAAACGCGCGCGTTTCTTGAAAGTATAGGAATGCCTGGGGGCGACTTGTATGACCTCCCGACATCGGAAAAACGCTTCCCCGATGGAGGCCAGTATCGTTTTGAGGTTCCGGGCATTCAAGGCCCTGGTCCCATGAAGGCCCTGCTTGAGGCCCTTGACGATTACGGCATCCAGATTCACCGGGTGACCCAGACCAAGGGTATCATGTTCCTCACCGACGATGAAATCGGCAAGATGGTGGAATATGCCCAGCAATGGAAAGTCCAGCTCATCTTGGCTTGTGGACCTCGTGCCACCACCGACACCTCGGCTTCCGTAAAGACCGAGGAGGGCCAACGTATGGGTTATCGCCTGCGCGGCGAAGAACAGATTGCCCGCGGTATCGAAGAGATCCGCAGAGGCGCACGCTTGGGAGTGCGTGGCTTCCTCGTTTATGACGAGGGACTGCTTTGGGCCTTGGGCGAAGCCAGAAAGAAAGGTTTCATCCCTGCAGATTGCCACTTCAAGGTGAGCGCCCATAGCGGCCACGGCAACCCGTGCTCAGCACATCTGTTGGAGACCTTGGGCGCCGACTCCATCAATCCGGTACGCGACATCCAAATCCAGATGCTTGCCGCCATGCGCGCAGCCATCAATGTGCCGATTGACTTGCATACCGAGAATCCTAAATCGAGTGGAGGCTTCATCCGTCACTACGAGGTGCCTGACTTCATCCGTGTAGCTGCCCCCGTCTATCTGAAGACCGGCGGTTCTGTCGCTGCCAACCATAGCTACGACACTACTGAGAAAGAAGCCAAACAGCGCGCTAAGCAAGTCAGCCTCGTCAAGAGAGTAATTGATGCTTATTATCCCAGTGCAGTTGCTTCCCCTAAATAAACCCCAACACTATTACTATAGTTTTATGGAAAAAGTGCGTGATGCCAGATTCGACACACTAAAAGGATTCCTTATGCTTTCAGTGGTGTTTGGCCATTTCTTTAGCCATAATACGACCCATGGACTGGTAAGTGAAACCATCGCTAACTTCATTTACTCGTACCACATGCCTTTGTTTGTTTTTGTTTCTGGCTATTTCACCAAAAACAAAAAGGTAGTGAGAGGCATACTGCGTCTATTGGAAACCTATGTGGTTTATCAATTGATAAAGGGGTTGCTGGGATCTCATTCAATCATGGAGATGCTAGTAGAACCCAGACCGATGTTGTGGTATTTGTTGGCCTTGATCTATTGGAGGTTGTTGTATTATGGAATAGAAAGCATTGGTGCTAAGGTGTCATGGCGTATTATAGTGGTTTTCATACTCTTATCTCTTGGGGCTGGATTCCTGCCCTCTGTGGGTCGTGAGTTCGCCCTTAGTCGATCCATCTTCTTCGCACCGTTCTTTTTCCTGGGGATTCTTGCCCAAAAAATACAAATTATCGATGTGGTCAAAGAAAAGGTGGGCTTTAAAACAGGGGTAATTGTTTTGGTGGTTGCCCTTGTCCTTGCCGCTGTCTTCGCCTATACAAAGATTAGAGTCAGAAGCGTTTTTGCCGGAACATCTCATTATCCGCTGGATAGTCAATGGATCTACATGCTGGCAAGATTGATTAATTATTTTACGGCTGTCGTTATTTCCATTGCATTTATCCGCGTGTTCTCCTTTGAAAACAAAGTCATGGGCAATATCGGAAAGGATAGCCTGAAGTATTACATGTTCCATGGATTGTTCTTGATGGGCGTTGAGTTCTTGCATTTGCCATGGTCAACGCTACTTGCATTCCTTTACGGAACCGTGGTGACCATCGTCATCTATTTGTTCAACAAGACGTGGCTGTCTGATTTTGCAGTCACCCCGATAAGTTTTATCATTGATAAGATAAACGCAAAAAAATTGAAAAACAATGGCTGATCAAGTAACCGTTACAATAGATAGTTTGAAGCAAGTCGTATTGGAGACGCTTGCTAAGGTCGGAGTTTCGAATGATGATGCACTAATCATCCTTGACACAATCCTATTTGCCAATCGTCGCGGTGTCGCCACCCATGGTGTCGGACGTCTGCCGCTCTATGTTCATAAAATAGCTGCTGGTCATTATGATCCAAAGAACGACATCAAGATCCTGATGGATAATGCGGCGTATGCCTTGTTGGATGCGCAGAATGGTTTCGGCCAAGTGGTGGCCTACAAAGCGACAAAAATGGCTATTGAAAAAGCCAAAAAGTATGGCGTTTCCGTGGTGGGGGTGCGCAACAGCAACAACTTTGGGACTGCCGGTTATTTTGGCGACATGGCTGCACGTGAAGGATGCGCTGCCATGGTGTATGCCAATGCAGCTCCTGCCATAGCTCCAACGGGTGGGAACAAAACCATTTTCGGCACCAATCCCTTATGTTATGCCTTCCCCGGTATGGATGACTATGATCCGATTTTGCTGGATATGGCAACTACCATTGCGGCTCGAGGCAAGATCCGTTTGGCGGCTAAGAATGGCGAAAAGATACCTATGGACTGGGCTATAGGTCCCGATGGACAACCCACCGATGATCCGAATGTCGCCTTGAAAGGCTCCCTGCTTCCTATCGGCGGCTACAAGGGCTATGGCTTAAGCATGTTTGTCGATATCTTCGCTGGTATGTTAACGGGTTCAAAGTTTGCGGGCGAGGTGAAAAACCTCAGCAAGATGGATGAAGATTCCGGTAATGGACATCTATTCGTTTTGATTGATGTTGATAAGTTTATGACCGCTGAAGAGAAGCGGGAAAGAATCGAACATTTCCATAACGCCGTGAAAGCCTGCGGCGATGAAGGCAAGGTGTTTATGCCTGGAGAGATAGAATACAACAAGCTCAGGGAATCCAATTCATCTGTAAAAATCAGTGCCAAACAATTTGAAGACGTCAACGCCGTAGCCGAGGAAGTTGGAGCAACTTACCGTCTCAGGGCATTGGAGTAAAACAAATAAGTACATTTTATGAGACACCATCTTTATAATCCGGACTTTAAATTTGTAAAGGAACCAGAGGAATTCAATAAGTACACCGACCGGAACGTGTTGCAGTTCTGTTTGGGCGCAACGATGTACATGCCAGGCCATAAGAATTTCATCGATGCGATTTTGACGCGCAAATATCCTGGCTTGACATCCATGGTCATGTGCTTCGAGGATGCTTGCAAAATTGAAGATGTCCCTAGGGCAGAAGCGAATAGTTTACATACGCTGGATGTCCTTTCCCAGAAACTCGAAAGTGGGGAGATCACCTATGCGGACATTCCTCTTCTTATTTTCCGTGTCAGAAATCTGGAGCAATTCAAACACTTTGCGGAACAGCTGCAACCGCGTTATCTTAAAGTGTTGACTGGCTTTAACTTTCCAAAGTTCAACGCGGAAAACGGTGAGGGGTATTTTGCTTATTTGAAAGAATTAAACGATCGTTTTGGCGAGATTCTATATGGTCTTCCCATCATTGAGGACAGTGCTGTTGCTTTCAAGGAAACACGTATGGCGGAATTGTTGGGAATCAAACAGATTCTTGACCGTTATAAGCCGTTGGTCTTAAATGTCCGTGTGGGCGCCACTGACTTTTCGTCTTGTTTTGGAGCTAGGCGAGATGTGGAATATACGATCTATGACATCTTGACGGTGAGCGATATCTTGCTGGATATTCTGAATATCTTTACACGCCGTGGTGATTATGTGGTGTCGGGTCCCGTGTGGGAATATTTTAAGATCAACAAGAGTATGCGTTTCCAAGAGCTGCCCAAAATCAATCTGCAAGAATCCCTTCTGCGCCGCGAACCCCTGGTCGGCGCTGAGGTTGATGGGCTGCTCCGTGAATTGATTATTGACAAGGCCAATGGTTTTATTGGAAAGACCATCATCCATCCAAGCCATATCAATTACGTGAACGGCTTTCTTGCGGTCACACGAGAGGAATATGAAGATGCACTTCAAGTGTTGAATACGTCTGGCGGTGTAATCAAGAGCGGCACAGCAAATAAGATGAACGAAATAGGTCCACACCGTTTGTGGGCGGAGCGTCTCATCGCCAGGGCAGCTGCTTATGGCGTGATCGAGAACAAACAGGATTACATTAAGCTATTCGGGAATCATTAATCTGATAAAGGCTTTTCAATGGAAAAGAGCAACACTAATATTACAGATTGCTTCATTCACAATCTTATGGATTTTGCAGCATCCATAGATGATAACGTGTATCGCCATATCCAGAATTGCTTTTTGGATTATTTGGGATGTGCATGGGGAGGGACAACGCTTCTGGGAACCAAAGTGGAGATGTTTATCAACGATACTGTCGGTTCCGCGGGTAAAAGCGAAGTCTTTGGCCAAAAGACAAAATATGGAGCAACGATAGCCGCATTCGCAAATGGAATGTTTTCCCATGCTTTGGAGATGGACGACGGCCAGCGGGTTGGAACCATGCACCTTGCTGCCCCTGTTTTTTCAGGGTTACTAGCAATCGCTGAACAGGAGAGCATCACCTACGATGATTTCCTGAAAGGTGCCGCTGTCGGTTACGAAACCGCTATTCGACTGGCTTGCTCGATTCAACCCTATCACAAGAAACGGGGTTTCCATACCACAGGAACTTGTGGCACCATTGGGGTGGCAATGGCCGTCGCGACAGCGCTTCATGCCAATTTTGACCAATATAAATCAACCCTCTCAGCGGCCGTCAGCAGTGCGGCAGGAGTGCTGGAAATGTTGGCTGATGATTCGGAATTGAAACCTTACAACGTGGGTCGCGCTGCTAGTGATGGATTGTTGTCTGCATATATTGGGAAATGCGGCTTTGTCTCGCCTAACGACGCCTTGATGGGGAAACGTGGCTTCTATGCTACAATGACCGATAAGTATGATTTGTCATACGTGCTGGACTTTGAAAAGTATCCAGTGCTTTGTACGACTACCTTTTTCAAGCCATACGCCGCATGTCGTCATTGTCATCCGGCGATTGAGGCAGCGTTGGCATTGACAAAACAACAGGGGATCGTCCCTTCAAAAATCAAGGCAATAAAAGTCAAGACATACGACCTGGCTATTGTGGGCCATGATCATCAAGAAGCCAAGAGTGTAAACTCGGCCAAAATGAGTATCCCTTATAGCGTTGCGGTGGCTGTTATTCGGCAACAAGCTGGTATCCAGGAGTTTGACTTAAATACCATTACTAGGGAAGACATTGCTGGCTTGGCAAAGAAAGTAACCGTTGAGGAAGATCCTTCGCTTTCGGCACTGATACCTGATAAACGAGCTGCAATTGTTGAAATCATGACAGACGAAACTGTTTATCAAAAAAAGGTTGATGTTGCCAAGGGTGAACCCGAGAATCCCATGAGTAGGGAAGAATTGGTGCAAAAGTTTTGTTTCTTGGCCCAATATGCCGGGAGGGACAACCGTTGGTGTGATAGGGCGGCGCAAATGATCTTTGATTCAAGTAAAGGGTCGCTCATGGGCTCCATGTTGCCTTATCTCTTTGGAAATACAATCGATTAACTGTAGTTGATATGATATTTGATTTGAAGACGCCATTCAGTGAAGATGTCATCAGGCAACTTAAGGTTGGTGATGTCGTCAACATTAGCGGCTATATCTATACGGGGCGTGATGCCGTACTTCCCAAAATCATTCGTTTGGCAGAAGAGAACCGTTTGGACGACTATGGGATCAACCTGCAAGGAGCGGTGATTTTTCACACGGCAGTAAGTCCCGCAGGCGTTGGCCCGACTTCAAGTAACAAGGTGGAGATCGAATCCTCCTTTGAACCTTTGTCACGCTATGGCGTGAAGATGCACCTTGGCAAAGGCGCTATCTCCAAAGAAACGGTGCAGGTGTTAGCAGAACAGAATGCGGTATTTGCCATCATCCCGCCCGTGACAGCGCTGTTGGGAAGTCAGACCGTGGAACAGAAAATCATCGCTTTCCCTGAACTGGGCATGGAAGCATTCAACCAATTGAGAGTAGTGAACTATCAAGCCATCATTGCGGCAGCGAAAGGAGTGTCCATCTATGATTAGTGTCCAAGATAAAGTAGCCGCCTGTCTTGTGAGCGCAGGCTCCACCTTCCGCGACGACCAAAAAGAAGCCTATCGTCGCGCCATTGCTGATGAGGCGAATGCGAATGCCTGTTGGGTCATGCGACAGGTGCTGGATAATGCCTTGGTGGCGGAAGAACGACGCAGTCCACTTTGTGACGACACGGGCATCCCACATCTTTTTCTTGAAGTAGGGAAGAACCGCACAGTCACCGGGGAATTGTTGGAACAGATTAAGGAAGGCGTCGCCATGGGATTGCGCCAGTTGCCTGGACGGCCCATGGCCATCAAAGGTGATGACGATGCCCGTATTGACCAGAGTGGCGGCCTGAACGAAGATAGCGGTGCCTTGGCGCCATCGCCGATCCTGATCAAACCCGTTGATGAAGAGGTTATTCGACTGACCATCTTGATGCTGGGAGGCGGTCCTGCCATCCGAGGCATTACCCAACGTGTGTTCCACAAACACAGCGTGGATGTGGTGGTTGACGAGATCGTGTCTCGCGCCATCCCTGCCGTTAGCCAACTGGGTTGTTCGCCCTGTACCCTGGCTGTCGGCATTGGCCGCAGCCAGTTCGAAGCCACAAGCTTGATGATGGAGGCTATGGTCTATGGAGATTTCAGCAAACAGACTGCTTTTGAGAAAAGAATCACTGATAAAGTGAATGAATCCCATACTGGTCCTCTAGGATTGGGTGGAAAACATAGTGTTTTGGCTACCTTTGCAAAAGTCGGTCCTCAGCGTGCGAGCGGTGTCAGAATCGTGGCATTGAGGCCTTGTTGCTGCTTTGAGCCAAGAAGGGCAAGTGTGGAATTATAATGTTTTGAAAGATATGAATATCAATACTTTTTTGAAATTCAAACAATTGTATTTGCTTTTGCCTGGTTTTCTGCAAAAGCCCATTGACGACGTAAGGTATCGAAAAGCGACCAAGAAAGCGCTTAAACTTTTTCTTACCAAGGACGAGTATGCCGATGAGGCTTTGAAACGGGAGATCGTAAAAGATATCAAACATTGTCGCAAACAGTATAAAACGAAACCGGAGGAGTACTTCCTGTTTGGTTTCCGAAACCTTCCGCCTGAAGGACGTGCGGAGTTCTTGCCCGATTTCATCAAGGATCGTGTGCTGAGTAAAATAGTGGGTTTCGATGTTTTCTCCAAGGAATTGAAGGATAAGTATAATTTTTATAAACTTGCCGGCAAGTACTTTGGCAGAGATGTGATGCTTATGAATAGCAAGGGCGGCGATAATCTCATCGAATTCAAGCATTTTGCGGCAAAACATCCCGAATTATTCATAAAAAGCAATCTGTTAAGTAAGGGTAGAGGCGTTGATTTGTATCATATCTCCTCCGACGAAGAGGCTGAGAAGGTCTATGCTTCGCTCAGCAAGATTGGAGGGGATTGGATTGTGGAAGAGAAAATCCTGCAAGTCCCTGAGATGGCGCAATGGAATGCCAGCTCTGTGAATACGATACGACTGCCTGCCATTCTAAACAATGACCGTTGGACGGTGCTGGGTGCGTTTTTCCGTACAGGACGTGCGGGTTCTGTGGTGGACAATGCCGGTGCAGGTGGTGTCTTCGCATGCATTGACGCTGAAACGGGTATCCTCAGCTCGGATGGTGTGGACGAGGATGGCGTTTACTATGAGAGACACCCTCAAAGCGGCCTTAAATATAGGGGATGGCAAATACCCCAATGGGGGGAATTGCTAGCTGTTGCCGAAGAAGTTCACCGTTCCTTGCCCCATCACAAATACGTCGGCTGGGATTTCGCCCTGACAGAAAAAGGCTGGGTGTTGCTTGAAGGTAACTGGGGACAATTCGTTTCGCAATATAATGACCATATCGGGTTAAAGAAGCGTTTCCTGGAGTTGCTTGATGTCAATGAAGATTTTATAACAAAGAAATAAGAAATGAGTTTAAAGTATCGTATTCGGCGTATCGGCTTTAGCGTATGGTATTATTTCAAGAGTACCAGACGTTATAAAAAGCTAAGACTTGATCTTCCCAAGCTGACGAGCGAGGAGAAGAAACAGTTTAAGGAAACATGGCCTGGAGTTACCATCCTTCCTTTGGATTATATCTATGCTCGGATCTATAAAAAGATACAAGGCTTCTCGCCCTATTATTTGGCTCCTAGCTGGTTTTATGAGCTAAGGAAATTCATTAATCCCAAGAAGCAGCTCTACGCTTTGGAAAACAAGGCGTTATGTGATGTCTATTTTCCCGAGATATCTTTTCCAGAGCCTTATGTGAGACGCCTTAATGGCCTGTTCTATGACAAAGACATGAACTACATCACTCGTGAAGAGGCCGAACGTATTTTGAGGGAAAAGAAAGAGTTTATCATCAAGCCATCCTTGGGAACCCTTCAAGGACAAGGTGTAGCGAAGGTCAATTGCGAAAAAGATAATGTGTCGGAAGCCATTAATAAAGCAGGGAAGGACTTCATCGCCCAGGAGGTGTTGAGACAAGCCCCGGAGATTGAACGATTGAATCCCTCTTCACTCAATTGTTTCAGAGTCACGACGCTTTATATGAATGGGAAATTTGATTATAGCACCATGTTGAAGGTGGGCAAAAAAGGCGCTTTCCGAGACAATTGGAATTGTGCTTATTTAATGGGGGTGGACAAAAACGGTGTGCTTTGTGAATTTGCTTATGACTATGACTTGAACCCCATCACCCAATCAGATAATGGCATGGTATTCAAAGGAATGGCTATGCCTTGCTTCCAGGAGATCATCCAGCATTGTGAACAAATGCATAAGAAGTACTTCGCTAATTGTGGGGTTATCGGATGGGATGTGACACTTGACAGTGATTATAAGGTCAGGGTTGTTGAAACCAATCTTTTCAATCCCGGAACTAATATGGAGCAGTATGCCAGTGGCGATTTCTTCCGTCCGTTCCGAGACGATATGCTTCAATATAAAGCTAGAGCGCTGAAGAAATAGTATCATTTCTGCATCAAAACAAAGAGCCAACTATAAAAAATGAGAACAATGATAGCAATGCTTAAAAGGGTTTTATTTGTTTTCTTGTTTCTTTGCAGTTCGATGGTTTATGGTCAAAGCCGAGATTCTTTGGTGGCGTTGTTCCTTCAAGAACCGAATGAGGAGTTCGTAGCCATCAAGTGCGACAAGGATTGGGAACAGAACTTTCACTATGCGACCATCCTTCATGTTGGTGACAAGTATGTCATGTATTACAGGACGTTTAACAGGGATACTGACACAAAATTGTTGTACTGCTATGCGGAATCGCAAGACGGTATCCACTGGACCAAACCGGATTTGGGACTATATGAATATGCTGGTGACAAACGCAACAATATTCTTTCTGACAGATTCAATGGAGCCTCATTTGAATACAACGACGGCATCTATTATTTGCTTGCCGACAGAATGTATGATTCCATCGATAATACGGACAATAAGGCCTTGTATCTGCTGAAAAGTACCGACGGGAAGGTGTTTTCGATGACTGACACCATACCGGCACCTTTGGTTTGTGACACTCACAACGAGTTGTTATGGGATCGATGGACGAAAACCTACAAATGGTATCTTCGCAGTTGGTCGCTTCCACTTAACCTTGTGCCTAGCCCCAACCACAGCAGGGCAAGGTATAGGACAGTGTCATTTGCTGAAACGAAACAACCGGATGTCTTCCAAGTGTATAATATGTTTAAGGCAAAAAACCGTAAAGCAACCAATGCGGTTACCTTGAAAGAGGAATTGCCCGTCGTTATGAGGAATGTCACCCAAGAGGATTATGACATCTACACCCCCTGCGTGCATCAATACAGAAAGGACTTGTATATTGCCTATCCAACCTATTATTATCATATCCCCGATCTTGAGCATGGAGGGAAGAGCGACAACAATGGCCCTGGACTTGTGGCTATGTGGGTGAGTACAGACGGCGAGCACTTTTTTGAATTGAATGACAAATACATGACCAATGGCGATAATTGGTTGGAGTACTGTATCGGCCATGTGGAAACAGATACGTGTTTTATCCATTACTATATCACCTTTGATAATCCGCACAGGGGAACAAAACCGAACACCATCAAGGGAAGGATACATAATAAACAGTAAGAAACGACTTTTGACTTTATTTTTATCATCATTTAATAGCTTTGAAATGGATTACAATGGGAAAAGAGTCCTTGTTTTGGATGGTTTTGGACGCCAAGTTGCCGTGATTCTAACGGAATTGCATGACCTGGGTTGCGTGATAACAACACTCAACGATAGTAAACTGGATATTGGTTATGCTTCGCGTTATCCCAAACACCGAATTGTTGAGCATGGAATCAGACATGATGAGGAACTGTATCGTAAGGTGATCGAACGAGAAATGGCCTCGGGCAACTATGATGTATTCCTCCCAATGGTTGAGAAATCAACGGATATTCTGACAGATATGTTGGAAAAAGGGGAAGTGCCAGAAAATGTTAAAGTCATCGTTGCCCCTAGACAGGCATTCCTTAAAGCGTATGACAAAGAGGAGACGATGCGTTTCTGTCAGGAAATAGGTGTTCCTTGCCCTAGGACCAAGATGGATAATGAAACCTTGGATGAGTATTTGTCAAAAGTGATGTTTCCCTTAGCCTGTAAACCTCGGAAGGGTAGTGGCTCAGCTGGATTCAAGAAGGTGGATAGTCGTGAAGAACTGGAAAGATACATCGCAGAAGGCGTGATCAAGGTTGACGAATATGTGCTTCAAGAGTATATTCCGCATTCAGGGACTCGCTACAGTTGCCGCGTCTTCCTTGACAAACAACAGAATGTAATCTACGATGTGGAAGTACAAGGTTTTCGGTCTTATCCGGTTGATGGCGGCCCTGGGTGCTATTGTAGATCGATCAATCGTCGGGATGTAAAAGAGTATTCCGAACTATTGCTCAAGAAACTTGGTTGGGTTGGGTTGGCTCACGTTTGCTTTATGTTTGATCCCCGTGACAATACGCCTAAGCTGATCGAAATCAATGGTCGTATCCCAGCGGGCATCAAGATCTGCCATGTGGTGGGCGTAAAAATAGTGAAGGCCATGTTTGACCTGGCTTACGATGTCCCCATGGAACCTTATCCTAAAGATTTCCCAGAAGGAGAAGGCTTGCGCTATATGCACACTGACTTTATGTGGTTGCTAAAATCCAAAGATCGTTTCAGAGCGAAACCCTCATGGTTCAACTTTAGGAAAAACCATGACTACATCTGGAGCTGGAGAGACCCGTGGCCATTCTTTACCTATACTATTGAACATATCAAGACCTATAGGGCGGATATGAAAAAAAGAGAGCATTGAGCGTTATGATTAAAAGGTTATTATTTGCTTTGTTGTTACTGTGCAGTTACAACATTTATGGCCAAAGCCGGGATTCTTTGGTGGCTTTGTTCCTTCAAGAACCGAACGAAGAATTTGATGCCATCAAGTGCGAGAAGGAGTGGGAACACAGTTTTCACTATGCAACCCTTCTCCATGTTGGTGACAAATATGTCATGTATTACCGGACATTCGATAAGAGTATGGATACCAGGCTTTTATACTGCTATGCGGAATCAGAGGACGGTATCCATTGGACCAAACCCAATCTGGGACTATTTGATTATCATGGTGATAAAAACAACAACATTATTTCCGATCGATTCAATGGTGCTTCTTTTGAATACAACGACGGCGTCTTCTATATGCTCGCTGACAGGATGTATGATTCCATAGACAATACTGATGTCAAAGGATTGTATCTGTTTGAAAGCGTTGACGGAAAAGTGTTTGTGCAAAAAGATACCATCCCAGTACCTTTGGCTTGTGATACTCATAATGAGTTATTATGGGACCGATGGACGAAAACTTACAAGTGGTACTTGCGCAGCTGGTCGCTTCCGATCAATGCTAATGTTGTCCCCAATCATGTACGGCCAAGGCAAAGGACGGTGTCGTTTTGTGAAACAAAGCAACCAGATGCCTATCAGGTTTATGACCGTTATCTGTCCAAAACAGTCAAATCATCTAAAGTGGTTACTTTAAAAGAAGAGTTACCTGTCATTATGAGAAATGTGTCTCATGAGGACTATGATATCTACACGCCCTGTGTTCATCAATATAGAAAAGACTTGTTTATTGCATATCCAACATGTTTTTATCACGTTCCTGATATTGCCCATGGTGGTGTAAAAGACAATGATGGTAGCGGGGTGGTTGCCTTCTGGGTGAGTACGGATGGCGAACACTTCTTTGAACTGAATGATAAATACATGACCAATGGTGATAACTGGTTGGAATATTGCATAGGTCATGTAGAAACCGATTCATATTATATTCACTATTATATAACATTCAACAATCCCCATGGAGGGGCCAAAACGAATGCGATTAGAGGTAGAATACACTATAAAAAATGAATATACTGACATTCGATATTGAAGACTGGTACAACTGTGATTTCATCTCGGGGGACTTTGACTGGGACAAGTTCGATTATTGTCTGGATAAAGCCTTTATGCCTGTTTTGGATGAAATGGATAGGAGAGGGCTTAAAAGTACCTGCTTCTGCTTGGGTTGGCTGGCCGAAAAGCATCCTGATATCATCAAAGAAATCGCCCGTAGAGGCCATCAGATCGGTTGCCATAGCTATCAACATGAACTTTCTTTCCGTTTCACGCCTGAGCAATTCAAGGATGATACCTTGAAGGCTAAACACTTGTTGGAAGATGCCATCGGTCAACCCGTTGAGGTCTTCCGTGCTCCTGGGTTCTCGATCACGGAAAAGAATCCTTGGGCGATAGATACCCTTGTTGAGATGGGTTTCAAATATGATTGCTCGGTGTTCCCTGCAGAACATGACTACGGCGGAATGCCTCACTATGGCGCTTCGGAACCAACCATCTTAAAGACCCGAGCAGGCAATACCATTAAAGAGTTTCCCATCAATGTACACAGTGTCATGGGAAAACATATCGTTTTTTCAGGCGGTGGTTTCTTCCGTTTCTTCCCCTATTCAATCATCAAGAAATGGGCGAAACAGTCTCCTTATATGATGACTTATTTCCATCCTCGTGAGTTTGACCCCAGCACGCCAAAAGTTAAAAGCCTGCCTTTGAAGCGAAAAATCAAGACTTATATCAATGTCAGTGGCAATTTCAACAAATGGCAAAAACTAGTCACCGATTTTGAATTTGTCAATGTGGCGGAGGCTGACCGTAAGTTGGATTGGGATAAAGCAAGAGTTATTGAATTATGAATATTTTAATTACCGGCGTCCATGGTTTCGTGGGCTCCAATCTGGTGTCGTCGCTTAAAGGCAACCATACCATCTACGGTCTTGACATAGTCGCCCCGGAGAAAGAGGGGGTGGTCAAGACTTATTCATGGGATGACCTGGATCAAGGCAATGTCCCCGAGATAGATGCCATTATCCATCTGGCTGGAAAGGCGCACGACACAAAGAACCAAACCGAAGCGGAGGTTTATTTTAAGGTGAATACTGGGCTGACCCAGAAGATCTATGACTATTTCCTGGCATCTCCGGCCAAGAAGTTCATTTTCTTCAGCACAGCCAAAGCGGCTGCCGACAAAGTCGATGGCATCCTTACGGAAGACGTTGTTCCAACGCCTAAAGGGCCCTACGGGGAGAGTAAGATCGCTGCCGAAAAATACATTCAGGAGCATCCTGCTGCTTCCGATAAACAGGTGTATATCCTTCGCCCTTGTATGATTCATGGCCCCGGTAACAAGGGCAACCTCAACCTGCTCTATAAAGTGGTGAGTAAAGGATTGCCATGGCCTCTCGGCGCCTTTGACAATCGTCGCACCTTCACCTCCATAGAGAATTTGTGCTTCGTCATCGATGGCTTGCTTGCCAAAGATGTACCGACAGGAATCTATAACATGGGTGACGATGAACCGCTCAGCACGAACGAACTCATCGAAATCATCTGTGAAAGCCTGGGTAAGAAAGCCCATATTTGGCACTTGTCGAAAGGCTTCATGACCTTTACAGCCAAAGTCTGCGGCAAGTTGCATCTTCCTTTAAACGAGGAAAGGCTTCGCAAATTGACCGAAAGCTATGTCTCCTCCAATGCCAAGATCAAAAAAGCGCTTGGAGTGGAACAGATGCCAGTGGCCGCTCGCGATGGATTGAAAAACACATTGGATTTCTTTAAAAACAAGCGTTAATGAATTGGTGGATTTATCTCATCATCACTGCAATTCTTGTCGTCGCTGAATTGGTGTATTTCAAGGTTGCCGACCATTTCAATATCATAGACAAGCCCAACGCCCGCTCGTCCCACAAGAAGGTTGTGGTTCGCGGCGGTGGCATTGTTATGGTCCTGGGCGCATGGCTCTATGCGGCATTTTTTGGATTTGAACTCTGGCCTTTCCTGGCGGGCTTGACCATCATCGCCGGAATCAGTTTCATTGACGATATCCATTCGCTTCCTGATTCCTTGCGTCTGATAGTGCATTTTGTCGCCATGGCTTTGATGTTCTACTGCTGGGGCATTTTGAACTGGCAGAGTTGGTGGATGGTCCTGCTGGGACTGATCCTTTGTGTGGGCATCACCAACGCCTACAATTTCATGGATGGCATCAATGGCATCAATGGGGGATATACCTTGGCCGTCCTGCTTCCCTTAGCGTGGATCAACTCACAGACGCCCTTCGTTGACCAGCGACTCATCCTAGTTGCCTTGCTTGCCGACCTGGTGTTCTGTTTCTTCAACTTCAGACCCTCAGGCAAGGCGAAATGCTTCGCTGGGGATGTGGGTAGCGTGGGCTCTGCCTTCATTGTCATCTTTGTGTTGGGTTCGTTGATCCTGGCTAAAGGGGATTTTACCTATATCGTTTTTCTTGCAGTCTATGGCATTGATGCAGTGTTGACCATCATCCACCGGATCATGTTGCATGAGAATTTGGGCGAAGCGCACCGTAAACATGCTTATCAGCTGATGGCTAACGAACTTAGGATCGGACACATGAAAGTGTCAGGCTTCTACGCTGTGTTGCAATTGCTGATTGCCGTGGGCATGATATTGATTCCCGACACCCCAGCATGGCATTGGGGATACCTTGTTGGCGTGTGCCTTATCCTCGCCATCGCCTACCTGCTGTTCATGAAGAAATATTACCATCTACACGAAGAATATCTTAAATCATTGAAGGGTTGAATCATGAAGATTGACAAAACATTATTGGATGACTTGACGGAACAGGCAAAACAATCACCGCGCTTGCGTGTGAGTTACGACTTGCGCAATACCTCAGGGGATCAAAGTCAGCGAATGCTCAATGCCATAGAGCCGGGGTCAGAGATTAAAGTGCATCGGCATAGCAAGACCTCGGAAACCGTGGTGGTTGTCAGAGGCAAGGTGGAAGAGGTGTTCTTCGATGCAGAGGGACAGAAAGTGGAATCTATTGAACTTGACCCATTTGGCCCTTGCTATGCCATCAATGTCCCACAAAACCGGTGGCACACTGTCCGGGCTCTTGAGTCAGGTACGGTGATCATGGAAGCCAAAGACGGAGTTTTTGAACCTTTGAATCCTGAAGATATTTTGACTCTAAGTACATGACAAAATTTTAAAAATATCTATATCTGTTTGTCTATCAGGGTTTAAGAGGATAGAGGATATGGTGTCGAGGCCGTACTTGAAAAAGGAGAAGGCTTTTCTGCCGTTGTTAAGCGTCCTGATAGGCTTGA
>JAFRRE010000116.1 GCA_017428285.1 Bacteroidales bacterium
GTACCCGAGGCCGGGCTCGAACCGGCACGCCTTTAAAGGGCAAGGGATTTTAAGTCCCTCGTGTCTACCAATTCCACCACTCAGGCACTTACACAAAAAATCCCGACTTCCATCGGGACCTTGTGGAGCGGAAAACGAGACTCGAACTCGCGACCCCGACCTTGGCAAGGTCGTGCTCTACCAACTGAGCTATTTCCGCTTTGCTTGCAAATCGGGAACCTTATCACTTTCGCTCAAGGTTTCCGCTTGCGAATTGCGCGGCAAAAGTACAACTTTTTTCGATACCGCAAACAATTAATGGAAAAAATTTTCTTTCAATAATGCTTATTAGCTGATTTTAAATCCATTACATTATCAACGATTCAGCAACTTCTTGATCTCATTCAATTTCATCAAGGCTTCAACAGGGGTCAACGTGTCGATATTGGTATTGAGAATGTCCTCCTTGATCTGCAAAAGCAACGGGTCATCCAACTGGATGAAACTCAACTGCATGGCATCATCTTGTTTCTTTGCAGCAGCTTTCTCCACATCCTCGCTGGTATGCGATTTCTCCAAAACCGTCAACAGAGACGTTGCGCGTTCGATGACTTTGCGTGGCATACCAGCCATCTCTGCTACATGGATACCGAAACTGTGTGCACTACCGCCGCGCTTCAACTTGCGCAAAAACACCACCTTGTTGCCGACTTCTTTCACAGACACATGGTAATTCTTGATGCGGGCAAAGGAGTCCTCCATTTCGTTCAGTTCGTGGTAGTGCGTGGCAAACATCACCTTAGCGCGGCTCACGGGATGGTCGTGGAGGAACTCCGTGATGGCCCAAGCAATACTGATGCCATCGTAGGTGCTGGTGCCTCGCCCGATTTCGTCGAGCAGCACAAGGCTTCGTGACGACACATTATTTAAAATGCTTGCTGTTTCATTCATTTCCACCATGAAGGTCGATTCGCCCGAAGAGATGTTGTCGGATGCGCCTACACGAGTGAAAATCTTGTCCACCAAACCAATGCGTGCCGAAGCCGCCGGCACAAAGCATCCCATCTGAGCCATCAGCACAATCAAAGCCGTCTGTCGCAACAGAGCCGACTTACCCGACATGTTAGGCCCCGTGATAATAATAATCTGCTGCTTGTCGCGATCGAGGTAGACATCGTTGGCGATGTAGCTCTCCCCCACCGGCATCATCTGCTCGATGACAGGATGACGGCCATCCTTGATATCCAGCACAAACGAATCATCAATGACTGGCTGCACATAATTGTTTTTCAACGAAATATCTGCAAAACTGACCAAGCAGTCGATGCGGGCGACAATAGAGGCATCTACCTGAATCGGTTCCACAAACTCGGTCACGGCAGTGACCAACTCATTATACACCCTTTGCTCGATGATGGCGATTTTCTCCTCCGCGCCGAGAATCTTTTGTTCGTATTCTTTCAGTTCCTCGGTAATGTATCGTTCGGCGTTGGTCAAGGTTTGCTTGCGAATCCACTCAGCCGGCACCTTGTCTTTATGCGAATTGGTGACTTCAAGATAATAGCCGAATACATTATTATAGCCTACTTTAAGCGAGGTGATACCCGTGGCTTCCATCTCGCGGCGTTGGATGCCCATGAGGTATTCCTTGCCAGAGCGCGACAAGTTACGAAGGTCATCCAACTCAGGATCGACTCCTTCGGCAATGTAGTTGCCTTTAGAAAGCAACGCTGGTGCATCAGGGTTCAAATCTTTCTTGATACGCTCTCTGATGGAGACACAAGGATTGAACTGCTCGGCGAACCGCAGCAAAGCAGGGTGTTGGCTCTCCTCGCAGGCTGTCTTCAGCACCTCAATTTGGTCGAGAGCACGTCCCACTTGCAACAATTCCCTCGGATTCACCCTTGACAATGACACCTTAGAAATAAGTCGCTCCAAATCACCTACCTGACGGACGGCATCCTGGAACTTTTGGATCTGTTCGCGATGCTCCACAAAAAAACGCACCACCTCATATCGAGCCTCGATTTGTTCCTTGTTCTTCAACGGAAGACTCAGCCAGCGGCGCATCAGTCGGCCGCCCATCGGCGACACCGTCTTGTCAATAACATCAATCAAAGTCTTCGCGTTTACATTGGCCGTGTGCAACAGCTCCAAATTACGAATAGTGAATTTGTCCAACCAAACATACTGTCCCTGATCAATACGCGACAGCGAAGTGATATGGTTGAGCTTATCATGTTGCGTCTCAATCAAATAATGAATTGCCGCACCTGCTGCTACTATGCCCTTCGGGAAATCATCGACACCGAAACCTTTCAAGGAGACCGTGTGGAAATGCTTGTTAAGAATCTCGTTGGCATAGTCGTCAGTGAAAACCCAATCGTCGAAAACGGTCAGGTAATATTTCGCGCTGAACAAGTCAATGAAGTCCTTGCGTTTGTTGCGTTGCACCAGCACCTCGGAAGGATTGAAGCTCTGCAACAGCTTGTCAATGTATTCGTTGTTGCCTTGTGTCAAGAAAAACTCACCTGTCGAGACATCCAAAAACGACACACCTGAGACCTCCTTTTCGAGATGCACGGAAGCCAAGAAATTGTTCTCCTTCTGTTCAAGAACGTTGTCATTGTATGTGACTCCCGGCGTAACCAACTCCACTACCCCACGCTTCACCAATTTCTTGGCCAGTTTGGGGTCTTCAAGCTGCTCACACACCGCTACTTTCAAACCAGCACGGACCAGTTTCGGCAGATAGGTGTCGAGGGCATGATGCGGGAAACCCGCCAACTCCACGTCGGCTGAGGCACCGTTGGATCGCTTAGTGAGCACGATACCCAAAATCTTCGATGATTTGACCGCATCCTCTCCGTAAGTCTCATAAAAATCGCCCACGCGGAACAGCAGCATTGCATCAGGATATTTTGCCTTGAACGAATAATACTGCTTCATCAACGGGGTTTCGGTCGCTTTGTCTGCCATAAAAACACAAATTAAGGGGTACAAAATTAGCGTTTTGTTTGAAACAATCGGCCTGTTCATCCAAAAAAATTCCCCTAATGCTCAAGGCAACACCATTTTTCACTTATTTTGCAGCCAAAAGAAAAAACATGCGCAAATTAAGTATGGACGAACTGAACCGTATCAGCAAAGATGACTTCGAACAGGCGGATAAGCTACCTATTATAATAGTACTCGACAACGTCCGTTCATTGAGCAATGTAGGGGCTTTTTTCCGTACCGCCGACGCTTTTCGCATTGGAGAGTTGTTTTTGTGTGGCATCACGGCTTGTCCGCCCCACCGCGAAATCCACAAGACCGCCTTGGGGGCAGATGAGACAGTGAAATGGCGCTATTTCGACACCACCGAAGCAGCCTGTCAGACACTAAAGGCTGAAGGCTACAAGATTTTCGCCGTCGAGCAGGTAGAAGGCAGCGTTTCCTTGGAAGATTTCAGGTTTGAACCACAAACCGCTTATATATTAGGCAACGAAGTGGAGGGGGTAAGCGAGGAAGCACTGCCCTATTGCGATAGTGCCATAGAGTTGCCCCAAGCCGGTACAAAACATTCCATCAACGTATCGGTTTGCGCCGGAATCATCATGTGGGAACTGTTCGAACAGCTGTATTTAAGGCCAAAATGAAGCAAATTTGGGGCCTATTTGGGCAAAAAAGGCGAAAAAACGCACTTTTTTTCAACTTTTTTTGTTCACAATTGAAATATTTCATACTTTTGTTGGCTAATTGGAATAGTATAAAAAGAAAATAGTATCAACTAATTAAATTATTACAAACCTAACACAATTACGTTATGAAGAAAAATCTGACTTTTTCGAAACTGCTGATGCTCTTCGTCATCGCAGCGCTTCCTTTGAGCATGATGGCTCAAGAAGGCAAAAAACATGCAAAGCCTGCTGAAAAGTATTGGTACATCCAAGCTGACGGAGGTCTCTCCATCAACCATGGCGACTTGGCCAACTACAACGGCGGCATTTGGGATGACTTTGATCACTTCAAACGCACCGTTACCCCGCTCGATAACCTCAATTGGAATGCTCATTTCGGCATTGGTTATCAATTCGGCAAGGTCATCGGTTTGAACCTTAAGGGCGGCTACGGTCTCCTTTCGGGTCACAAACACCAACAAGCCCTTGTTTTGAACAGCAATGCAGACCGGACCTTGTGGAACCTCGGCCTCGATAAGTCCAACTACATTGAAGGCAACCTGAACCTGACCTTCAACCTCTTTAACATGTTCAACTACAACCCGAGAAGAGTCATCAACCTGGTGCCTCATATCGGTGTTGGTGGCATCTACTATAAAGCTGGTACCGTCAACCAACTCGACGCTGATGAGAATGTGTCGAAAGTGCGTGCTACCCAAAAGGGCGAACGTGAACTCTCCTACACAGTTCCCGCTGGTATGGAAATCACCTTCAACTTGGCTCCCAAGTTCGACCTCTTCTTGGACTACACTTACCTCTTCACTGGCACCGACAACTTGGACCAAGTGGCCAAGATTGCTACCGATGAGGCAAAGCACATCATCAACGACAAGGATATGTACAGCCAGTTCAACCTGGGTCTGCGCGTTAAATTCAACGATCCTTGCGACATCGACAAGATGGCTCGCGAGTCGAAGAAAATCACCTACAGAGTGGATCCTAACCCGCTGGTTGAAGGCGAAGACGGCAACGTCTGCTTCGATGTTATCGTTACCATCCCTGGTGAATACTTCGAAAAGAAGGCTGTCATGAACCTGAAGCCCTATCTTGCCTACAATGGTGGCCAAATCGACATCGATCCTATCACCTTCGTTGGTGAAAAGGTGAAGGGCGAAGGCGACTTCCGCGTTAACTACAAAGAAGGCGGCGAGTTCACCAAGCACTATTGCATGCCTTACCAAGAGGAAATGGCCAACTGCGAACTGAAGGCTGACCCGATGTTCTATGTCTACGATGGCACTATCTATCCTACCCAAGATGAGATCGTGAAGAACACCTATTTCGCTCAGGGCGCTACTGTAAAGCTGGCCGACGGCGTCACCCAAAAGGATGAATACATCGATCAAACCGTTTACGACACTATCAACGGCATGAAGGCTGTCAAGAAGCTCACCTACTTCTTCAACAAGGACAAGTATAACATCAACGACAGAAAGAAACTCAACAACGAAGCCGATGCTGCTTTCAACGAACTGCTGAAAGCTGGTGTGACCGATTTCAAGGTTGAAGCTTGGGCTTCACCTGAAGGCGAGGAAGGCCACAACAACGAACTTTCCAGCAACCGCGACAATGCTGCTGAAAAACAGATGAAGAAACTTGCCAAGAAGACCGAAATCACAATCCAAGGCGAAGGCAAGGGTGAAGACTGGGCAACCTTTATCGAGTTGGTTAAGAACTCTGACCTGAAGGACAAGGATGCTATCGTCAACACCATCAACAATTCCAGCAACAAGCAGAGAACCGTCAAGGAGATGTGCTCCATCTATCCTCAACTCGAGAAGGACATTCTCCCGCAACTCCGTCGTGCTGAAGTCTTAGTAGACGAGCCTTATCAGGAAATCGTTCCGAGAACTATCAAAGTGAAAGTTCCGAGAAAACATTAATACGTCATTTACTTGACAGTAATAGAAAAGCCGCTCATTGGAGCGGCTTTTTTTGTGCAATAAAGACAGAAAAGAAACCTCACAGCGACACTCTATGCAACCCGATGTCGTAAGGGCGGTCGATGACATCGATGATGCGCTGGTAGTCGCTTTCGTTGGCCACAAAGTCAAGTCGATTGGTATCAATCAACAAAATGCGCATGTTGTTTTGTTGCTGACGCAAAAAGTCGAAATAGCCCTGCTGGATATTCTCCAAATAGGCATCGCTGATTTCCTGCTCATAGCTGCGCCCACGCTTACGGATGTTGCGCTGTAGGCGCGCCACGTCAGAATAGAGATAAACCAACAACTCAGGCTTGGGCATATCGGAAAAGATGATGTTAAAGAACCGCGAAAACAGTTGGTACTCGTCCTCTTGCAGATTGTTGCGTGAGAAAATCAGCGACTTGGCCACGTAATAGTCAGAGATGATGAAATCGTGGAATAGGTCGAGCATTCCTAATTTGTCCTTCAACTGCTGGAAGCGCAAGGCCAAAAAGGTCATCTCCAACTGGAAGGAATACTTGTCGGGTTCCTTATAGAACTTGGGCAAAAACGGGTTCTTGTCGCCTTCAAACTCCTCCAATATCAATTGTCCGTTGAAGTCTTTGGCGATGCGTGTGGCCAATGTCGTCTTACCCGCTCCCACTGTCCCTTCTATGGCTATGTAGTTGTAATGCATTGTTCTTCTTTCTGATCGTTTTCTATTTTTCTCACCAGGAGCGTATCGGAGCATCGTGCCAAAAGCTCGGTTTGTGTCAACCCCAAGGCGGGATGCCTCAAATTGGGCGCCACCTCACACATAGGCAACAATGCAAAGCGTCGCCGATGCAGCCGAGGATGCGGCACTGTCAGCGTTTCAGTCAGGATAATCCTATCGCCGTAGTACAAGATATCCAAATCTGCCGTCCGCGAAGTGTAGCCCTCTATCTCGGGATGCCGCTCACGCCCCAGATCCTGTTCAATCTGAAGCAACTCATGCAACAAAGCCTCAGGCTCCAAAACCGTCTCCAATACGATAACTCGATTCAGGAACCATTCATCGGCATTGAAGCCCCATGGCTCCGACTCGTAAGGTGTCGAAACCTGCACTACTCGGCCACACCTATTATTAATATATAGGCAAGCCTGAGCAAAGATGCCATTCTTGTCGCTGAATCCAGAGCCTTGTCGAAGGGCCATGTTCGAACCAAAGAGGATGTAACAGGTTTCCATACTTCAAATATCACGGTATCCCGTATCAAGTTCGGGATAATACCGTCGAGATTTTTTGCAAATATAGCGTTTTATCGCTAATCCAAACGAATAAAATGTTACTTTTGCACCCTAATATTTAATTACATTGAATCTAACGATTTCGACAAGCTCAATAAACATCCTAAAAATCGAATAGTCATGAAATTCTCTAAAGTATTACTGGCCGCGTTCCTTGGAACGCTCATAGCTTTGGTCGTCAACTTCTTCATCAAGGTTGGCGTGGTAACTTCTATGATTTCAAGCCTCTCCACCGAGACAGAGACCATCAGCAAGCCCCAGCCCAATTCCGTGCTGTACATGAAACTCAACTACGACATCCCCGACCGTACCACCGACAATCCCTTCAACAGCATCAATTTCAACACCATGGAAACGAAGGACATGACGGGATTGAACGATATCTTGCGCAACATAGAACGTGCCAAGACCGACGCCAACATCAAGGGCATCTATATGGAGCTGAGCAGCATTCCCACCTCCACTGCCACCTTGCAGGAAATCCGCAACAAACTCATCGAATTCAAGGAATCTGGTAAATTCCTTGTAACCTATGGCGAGAGCTACAGCCAGAGTGCCTACTACATAGCTTCCATTGCCGACAAGATCTACCTCAATCCCGAAGGCGCCTTGGACCTGCACGGTATGGCCTCACAAATCACCTTCTACAAGCACTTGTTTGACAAACTCGACATCGAGATGCAGATTGTGCGCGGACCCAACAACCGCTTCAAGAGTGCCGTTGAACCATATTTCTTGGACAAGATGAGCGAAGCCAACCGCGAGCAGATGGATAAGCTATTGGGCACTGTTTGGGGGCAAATCCTCCTCGGCATCAGCCAAAGCCGCAATATCAGCGTGGAACAGCTCAACCATATCGCCGACAACTTGGACACCTATTTTAATGCCGACAAGGCCTTGGAATATGGTCTGGTCGACAACCTTTACTTCAAAGACCAAGTGCTTGAGGAGCTGAAAGGCCTCACTGGCAGCAACAAGGACATCAACGCCATCGGCAACGGCAAATATGCCAAGTCATATAAAGACAAGAACGCCAGCAAGAACGAGGTGGCCATCATCTATGCCTCCGGTCAAATTTTCGACGGCAAAGGCGATGAAGAAACCGCCATTTATTCAGAAAACCTCTCCAAGACCATCCGCAAAGCTCGTGAGGACGAGAACGTGAAGGCTGTCGTGCTGCGTGTCAATTCGCCTGGTGGCAGTGCCGTGGCTTCGGCCATCATCGGCCGCGAGCTCGACCTGACCAAGCAAGTAAAACCCGTCATCGTCTCCATGGGTAACTATGCTGCTTCGGGTGGCTACTGGATTTCGGCCAAAGCCGACTACATCTTTGCCGACCCCACCACCCTCACAGGTTCCATCGGCGTGTTTGGCACTATTCCTAACCTGCAAGGCTTCCTCAACGACAAGGTTGGTCTGACCTTCGATGTGGCCAAGACCAATGAGAATGCCGATTTTGGTACCCTCTCACAACCTCTCACCGAGTTCCAATACAGCAAGCTGCAAGAGATGGTCGTAAAGACCTACAACGACTTCACTGGCCGTGTTGCTGAAGGCCGTGGCCTGACCCAGACCTACGTCGACAGCATCGGTCAAGGCCGCGTGTGGGCTGGTGCCGATGCCATCGAGATTGGCCTTGTCGACCAACTCGGTGACATGGAAGATGCCATCGCTTATGCTGTTCAGAAAGCCGAATTGGGCAACGACTACAAAGTGACGGAATGGCCCAAGCAGAAGGACTTCTTCACCCGCATGATGGAATCGATGAACGAAAGCGACAAACTCGATGCCGCCATGAAGCAGAAAATGGGTGTCTACTACAACTACCTGCAAGGTTTGGACAACCTGCAAAAGAACACCGGCATCCAAGCTCGCTTGCCATTCGACATGATCATTGAATAATCATTATTCTTGGGATGTACGCACTGTTTAAGAAAGAAATCAGCAACTTCCTCAGCTCGCTGATTGGCATCATGGTGATTGTGGTGTTTCTGCTCATCACCGGCCTGTTCCTTTGGGTATTCCAAAGCGACTTCAACGTGCTGAACTTCGGCTATGCCAACCTCGACAGCCTCTTCATCCTCGCCCCGTGGGTGTTCCTCTTCCTCGTGCCTGCCGTCACGATGCGCAGCTTTGCCGAGGAAAATCGTACAGGCACCATCGAGATGCTGGCCACGAAGCCCCTGTCGGACTGGCAAATCATCTGGGCCAAGTTCTTGGCTGGAGTGGTCTTGGTGCTGCTTGCCCTGATTCCTACCTTCATCTATTATTACTCGGTCTACCGCCTGGGGCTGCCTAAGGGCAACCTCGACAGCGGTGGCATCTGGGGTTCTTACATCGGACTTTTCTTACTCAGTGCCAGCTTTGTCAGCATTGGCATCTTTTGCAGTTCGCTGACCAACAACCAGATTTTGGCCTTCATCATCTCGGTCTTCCTCTGCGGATTCCTCCTGATCGGCTTCGAGTTCATCTACTCGCTCTCGTTGTTTGGCCGTGTCGACCTGTTCATCCAGCAATTGGGCATGAATGCCCACTATGGTTCCTTGAGCCGTGGCGTCATCGACACGCGCGACGTGTTGTATTTCTTCAGTGTGATTGCGATTTTCTTAAGTGCGACAAAACTCGTTTTGTCGAGCCGTAAATGGTAAGGAGGTGAAGCTATGGAAAACAAACGCAAGAATCTGAAGAAAAACCAAATCGTTGCCTTCCTTGTCACAATAGCCATTGTGGTGTTGCTCAACGTGATTGGTTCCTACATATTCACCCGCTTCGACCTGACAAGCGAGAAGCGCTACACCCTGTCGCCCACCACGAAGGAGATACTCAAAAACCTCGAAGACTATGTGTACTTCAGAGTGTATCTCGAAGGAAACGATTTGCCTGCGGAATACAAAAAGATGCGCCGTGAAACTAAGGAAATGCTCGATGAGTTTCGTGCCTATTCCAAGTTCATCGACTACGAGTTCATCAATCCAGGAGAAGGCGACAACGATGCCGAAATCAAAGACAAATACACCCAATTGTATCAGTCAGGGTTGGATTATACCAAATGGCAATCCATAGGCAGCGACGGATCTGCCAAACAGCTGATCATCTGGCCCGGTGCTTTGGTGAGCTATCGTAACAACACCGAAATTGCCGTCAATCTGTTGCATGAAACACAAAATGGACAGCCCGATGAATATGCCGTGAATACATCGATAGAGAACCTCGAGTTCTATCTCATCGATGCCGTCAAGAAGGTTACGCGTCTGGAAAGACCGAAAATTGGTTTCATCGAAGGCCATGGCGAATTGAGTGACGATGAGCTTGGCAGCATTGCCCAAACATTAGCGAAAAACTATGATGTGAAGCGGCAGGCCATTGAGGGCAGGATTGACGCCCTGATGCACCGCACGCAAGACACGACAAGAGACGTGAAAGTCTTCCCTTCCTACGATGCCATTGTCATCGCCAAGCCCACAAAACCCTTCGATGAAAAGGACAAGTTCCTTATCGACCAGTACATCATGCATGGCGGCAAGGTGCTGTGGCTGGTGGAGCCTGTTTATGCCACTATGGACAGCCTACAGAACCAAGAGTCGACTATCGGTATGGAGCAAGACCTCAACCTCGATGACATGCTCTTCCGATACGGTGTGCGCCTCAACCGTGACCTGCTGCTGGGTTGGAACTGCGCCCAAATCGCCGTCCGCACAGGTGGTATGGTGGGCAACCAGCCACAATACACGCGATTCAAGTGGTACTACTTCCCCTTGCTACAAGCCGCTTCCGACCATCCCATGGTGCGCAACATGAATGGCATCAAAGCCGACTTCATCAGTTCGATAGATGCCACCTCCTCTGCCAATGGCATTGAGCAGATTCCTTTGCTCAAAACTACAGGCTATACTAAAGTGTCTGGTGCTCCGGTATTCATCTCCTTGGCTATGTTGCGCCAAGAGCCCGACCAACGCTTGTTCAATATCAAAGATGGAAAGAATGTAGCGTACCTGTTGAAAGGCAGTTTCACCTCGCTGTATGCCAACCGCATCCCTCAGGAAATCGTTGATGACCAAGCCACTGACTTCTTGGAAGAAAGCGAGCCTACTGCCATGATTGTGGTGGCCGATGGCGACCTCATCCGCAACCAGTTCGACATTGACCGCAACCCGTTGCCTTTGGGCTATGACAAATATACTGGGGTCACCTACACAAACAAGGAATTCCTCGAGAATGCCATCAGTTATTTGGTTGATGGCGAAAACATGATAGATATTCGGTCACGCAAATTGACCATCCGCCTTTTGGACGCAAAGAAAGTGAGCAACGAAAGGGTAAAATGGCAGGTCATCAACACCGTGATTCCAATAGCGCTCATCATCCTATTTGGTTTTGTCTTGGCTTTCATCAGAAAGAAAAAGTACAGTAAAACAGAACATCATGAAGAAAAATAACCGCATTACCATTATTATTGCCGCCATTTTGGTTGTCATCGCCGGTGTCTTGATTTGGAACAACCGATACCTCTCCACGCTTCAAGGCGAGTCATCGGACTTCCAGGTGTGGGACACGGCCTCTGTCACGAAAGTGTATCTGGCCGACCGTAAGGAAAGAGAGTCGCTACTCGAGCGTCAAGAACAAGGCTGGACGCTCAACGGCACCTACACGGCACATCCCAAGCAAGTGCAATATCTCTTGACAACCTTATACAAGATTCGCGTCAAGATGCCCGTCTCGGTAGCCAGTCATGACAACATCGTGAAGCAATTGGCTTCGCAGAGTACCAAGGTAGAGGTCTACCAGATGGTGCCTCGCATCAACCTTTTCGACAAAATCAAGCTGTTCTACCACGAAAAGCGCACGAAAGTGTTCTATGTGGGTGATGCCACCATGGACAGCAGCGGTACTTTCATGTTGAAGGAAGGCGCCGACAAAGCTTATATTGTCTACATTCCCAGTTTTCGCGGTTTCATCACCACGCGTTTCACGGCCAACCCCGATGACTGGCGCGACCATACCATATTCCATGAGAACATGGCTGACATTCAGTCGGTTGAGATCGACTTCAACGAAGACCCAGAAGGCAGTTTCCGTATCGACAACATCGGAAAGCACCAATACAAACTCACACGTCTGTGCGACAACCTGGACTTGCCTTACGACACGCTGAAGGTCATCAACCTCATGTCATCGTTCAGCGACCTTCGCTTTGAAGCCTTGTTCACCAACACATTGCCGCAAGAACGCATCGATTCCATCACGAGCTCACCCTTCTTGCATTACATTGTTGTGACAGACAAAGACGGCAACAAGCAGGATATGAGGACCTTCAAGAAACTGGTGCTGAATGGTGTGACTGATTTAAGCGGTGAGATTGGCGACGTGGACCGCGATCGCATGTATGCCCTTGTCAACGAAGGACAGGACTTCGTGCTCATACAAAACTACGTTTTCGACAAGGTGCTGCACGATGTACGTTATTATGAGGCAGGCCACCCCATCCAGTTTGAAATGGGTACCATAGAAGTTTTTGAATAAGTTTATTTCTTTTTCAGCAACCCCACCATCTTAAAGCTCACATCCGTAAAGATGAGCGGTGCATAGCCATTACGCTCTATTTGGCGCATGGCTTCCTCGAAGAGTTCGGCAATTTGTTCCAGATTGGCAGGATTGACAAAAGGTGCAAACTTCGAGTTAAAGGTCTTCTCATCATTGGGGAGCATTACAATTTCCGCAAGATTGTTGTTGAACAACAACGAATTGCGAATGATGCGCAAGCCGTATTCCAACAGTTCTTTCTGTTTTTCGCGTCCCAGGGTTTTGACGTTGTTAGAAAAATCAATCAACTCGGAATAAGCAGCCTTGAAGCAAAGCCGCATCCATTGCTGGAAAGTGGTGAAGAAAAACTTGTGTTCCTCAGAATCTTGCACCGAGTGGCATGCGGTGATCCAGTTGCCTTCCGAAATTATGGCCGCATCGTGGGCTTGGTTGGGCTGACATGACATTCGCTCCACAAGGGCTTTTTCCAAAGCGTTGGTTTCTATGGCAGGTATCTTCACCAAGGCTGTGCGCGACTTGATGGTGGCCAATAATTCTTCTGCGTCTTCTGCGATGAGGAGGAAAACAGTCTTTTCAGGCGGTTCCTCGAGGAGTTTCAGCAGTTTGTTGGCCGTGTCGACGCGCATCTTCTCCGCCATCCAGATGATGGCAATCTTGTATTCGCCCTCGTATGACTTCATGCTCAACTTTCGCAGCAGAGAGGCCGCATCGCGCACCGACATATAGCCCTGCTTGTTCTCCACATCGAGGAAAGTGTACCAACTTGAGGTATCGACATAACCTTTGTTTTCAATGACATACTCGCGCCATTCCTCCATAAAGAGGTCGGATTCAGGATTGCTTTTGATCTTTTTTGTTGTGGCTGTAGGCACAACAAAATGCAGGTCGGGATGGACCAATTTCTGCATCTTCTGGCATGTGGGGCAAACACCGCAGCTGTCGGTCTCGGTGCGGTTTGGGCAGAGGATATATTGCGCGTAGGCCAAGGCCAAAGGAAGTTTGCCGCTTCCGGCAGGGCCCAAAAAGAGCTGGGCATGAGAGACATGGTTTTCCCTCACACTCTGGATAAGCCTTTGTTTGACGGCGGATTGGCCGATGACGTCTTTGAATTGCATATCAGGCCTCCACGCCGTGTTCATAGAGATATTCGGGAGCAATGTCGGCACCATTGGCCCAGAAGATGGTTTGGTCAAGGCCAAATTGGATGAAATTGCTCTTATCACGCAACTCAGCGAAAGCCGGATAGGCAAGCAACGGTGTCAAGTCAACCTTACGACGCTGGCCATTGTTAAACGAGCAGAGTAACGAGTATTCGCCCAAATATTCTACATCTGTGATTGTCAGCAACATAGTTTATCTTATTTTTTTGATTGTTTCACCTTTCTGGGCTTTTTCCCACAAATCCATCAGTTCATCTTCGTGCTCATCCATGAATTGGTTGATGATGGAAACGGTCTTTGAACGTGCCACGCCTTCAATGATGCGGTTTTTGATGGTGATGGAAAAGTTGTCGGTACCGCTTCGCACATGAATGTGAGGCGGGTTGTGGTCAAAGCCATAAATGTATATCAGAATACCTTGTATGATGAAAACAGAACCCATAATGTAGTTTAATTGATGGCAAAATTACAATTTATTTGTGGTTTTTGGCAGTATTTCAGCATAAAATCGTAACTTTACATATAAGATCTTTCATGCGGGCCACAACTTAACCTGCAAAACCATTGCCATGATTCAGTTGGCATTGGGGGAAAAGATCGTGGAGGTGACAAAGTGATTGTAAAAATAAGAAATACAATGTGTTATCGGATTACAAATCCTAATATTCATAAGCCAGCGGATTGCAAATCCGCTGGAACTGGGCACACTGGTTGAAACACTACCTCATAGTTCAAACACAACGCTCCATTCCTTACACAGCTTTTCTAAAGTCCAAGAAGCATTGAGGCCGCTTGTTTCTGGCAAACGAAACACTTTGATGGATTGTCCGAACTGATTTTGTAGTTTTTCTCCAAACTCTTTGTATTTTCCATAACCATTTATGGCAATCTTTGTTATAGTCGGATTTTTTCTAACAAAACCAACAATATCGTTTGGAATTCCTTCTAGGATACCCTTATCCGTGCTATTAGTTCGCTCAACACACTTATAATAATCCCAAATTACAACATGCAAATGTTCTAATATCACCTTTTTCTCGGTATAATTTGTAGGCATTTTTTGTGTTGCTAATTTTGCCAACATCTTCCACATCCGATTGCCATTATCATAATAATACTCATTGGCACTAATAGAATTCTTCCCTGGTATTGTTCCCAAAATCAATACTCGAGGCTCATGACACATTAGTGGAGGAAAACCTTCTACAATAGTTGAATCATTTTTTTTCATGTCAGTTTAATTTTAATGAAGATAAGATAGATTAGTATAATTCCTCAGCCCCACCATAGTAATCGTAGACATCTTGATAATCAAAGTCTAATTGTTCTAAGATTTCCTCTGAAGACAGGCCGGTATTTATCTTGTTACCACCAGGTAAAGTTAAGACTACTCCATTGTTCCCATCATGGCTATTTACCCTTGGCATAATAGATTCTCCTTTTTTAGGGATTCTTTCCGGGTGAGCTAAAATGGTATCATCTGGATATTCATACCTTGGATAATTATACACCTTCTCCACTTTTGGAGCTGAGTATCTTTCATCTAAATAATCCACAAGCAACGCTAACGGAATAATCCAGATAGGACTTGTTACAAGCATTATCAATAAGGCATTATTACCCCTATTTTTGTTTGTTTTCATAAAAGTCCTCTTCTCTCTAATCATACGATTGCAAAAATACAAAAGTTTTGGAAATTGGTAATTGTACACCACCAAAACCATTGAAGTTCGTTTTTATCAGATTTGTTTCCAAGGGTATCAATCGTTTTCGTACCTTTGCCGCCAAAATAACGCATCACATCATGTTAAGCGAACAGGAACAAATCAGAAGAAATTCGTTGGCCGAACTCTACAAGCTCGGCATCAACCCGTATCCGCAGGCCGCGTTCCCCGTGAGCGTGTTCACCACGGACATCCTCAAC